>DATHXP010000428.1:0-17137 GCA_035459605.1 Halomonas sp.
AGCCGGTGGGTGGTTGAGGGAGCAAGGCCGGCCTGCTCGGCAACCTCCGAGAGCGCTAGGCCATCGGGGCTGGCGGCCAGCCGCTCCAGCAGGCTCAAACCGCGCACCAGCGACTGGCTGTGTCCGCCGCTGGGCTTGCCCGTTGCCGGGCGTCCTGCCGCTCTGCGCTTGGGTTCCGTCACTGTGTGTTTTCTCCCGACCGATATTGGATCCGTTCAGGATACCGTCAGTCGAGCCTGCTGTCTCGCAGCGGAAATGATTTCCATGGTTTGCGCTTAGCGATGCCGCCATTCGGCAGGCCGCTTGGCGAAGAAGGCTGAGATGCCCTCAGTGACGTCCTCGGCAAGCATGTTCTCCGCCATGGTGTCGGCGGCGAAGGCGTAGGCCTGCTCCAGGGGAAGCTCGGCCTGGTGACGGAACATGGCCTTGCCGGTACTCAGGGTCAAGGCGCTCTTGGCGGCCAGAGTGGCGGTGAGGGCCTCGACGGCGTCGTCAAGCTGCTCGTCATCGGCCACGCGGTTGACCAGCCCCCATTCCAGCGCGGTCTCGGCGCTGATGAACTCGCCGGTGAGCAGCATTTCCAGCGCGCGCTTGCGGCCGATATCGCGGCTCAGCGCCACCGCCGGGGTGGCGCAGAACAGCCCGACGTTGATGCCAGAGACCGCAAAACGTGCGCTGCGCGCGGCCACGGCCATGTCGCAGCTGGCCACCAGCTGGCAGCCGGCCGCCGTCGCCACGCCGTGCACCCGGGCGATCACCGGCAGCGGGAAGTCGACGATGCTCTGCATTAGCCGCCCGCAGCGCTTGAACAGATCCTGATAGTAGGCGCGGTCTCGGTGGTCCTGCATTTCCTTGAGGTCGTGGCCGGTGCAGAAGGCGCGGCCCGAAGCGGCGATCACCACGCAGCGCAGGCTGGGCTCGTCGCGCAGATCATTCAGCGCTTCAGAAAGCGCGCCGAGCATGGCCTCTGACAGCGTATTGAAGCGCTCCGGACGGTTCAGGGTCAGGGTGGCCACGCCGTTGGCCAGCTGCCGGCTGACGGCGGGGGCGTCGGTTGATGGGCCAGTGCCCGTAGAGGGTGCGGACATCGTGACGTCTCCAGAAGGGATATACGTTCAAGCCTAGCGTGTCTGCCGTCTTCAGCAATAGTAATAGCGAGGTCATGAAAGCACTGAATAGTAGCTATCGTTCGGTCTGGTTGTCAGCAATCAGCAGGGCGCTGCGTCGCCCCAGGCGGTCGCCAAACAGGTAGGCGCCCAGCGCGATCAGGATCAGTCCCGCGCCGAGAAGCATATAGAGGGAGGGCGTCTCGGCGTTAAGCAGCATGCCTAAGGTGAGCGCCAGCACGGGGGTGATCAGGGTGACCAGCGCCACCGTGGCGGCGTGAAGCCGCGACAGGATCAGGTAGTAGCACAGAAAGCCGATCACCGACCCGAACAGCGCCAGGTACAGCACCGCCCAGAAGCCGCGCGCGGAGAGCGGGATCGACAGCGGCTCGCCGCTGCCAAGCCACAGCGCCAGGAAGAACGGCATCGACAGCGCCAGCGCGCCCACCGTCTGCACCAGGGGATGCAGGCCGGCGGCGGCGCGCTGCACGGCGATGCCGCTACCGCTGAACAGGGTCACGGCGGCGAGCATCATGGTCAGCGCCATGATCTGGTCGTGGCCGCCCAGCGCCAGACTGTCGATAAACACCACGCCCAGCCCCACCACGCCCAGGCCGCAGCCCAGCCAGTGCCAGCGGCGCAGCCGGGTGGCGCCGGGCAGGGCCTGGAGGATCAGCCCCGAGATCAGCGGCGCCATGCCGAACATCACCGAGATCATGCCCGACGGCAGCGCTTGGGACGCCTGGTAGCTCAGCGCCATGGCGCCGAACACGCCGGGGACGGCGCAGGCGTAGCTGATCAGCGCGCGGCGGTCGCGGCGCAGCGGCCGACGCATCAGCGCAAGGATCAGCGCGCCGACCACCAGCGCAACGCCCATGCGCAGCATGACGCTGCCGATGGGGGCGCCCGCCTCGGCGCTCCACTTGATGCCCAGCGGCGTGGTCGCCCAGACCATGATGACGGTGAAGTAGGCCAGTCCGGTGGGCATGGCGACATTCCTTTTTGCAGCGCGTCTGAAAAAAAGACTCGCCGCCAGGGGGTGCCGTGGCGGCGAGGGGTGTTCCGATCAAGCTGCGCTGCGCTTACTCCTCGAGGCTGGTCTCGGAGTAGAGGACGCGCACGCGCTTGGTATGCTCGACCTGGCTCAGCGCTTCCAGCGCCTTGGGGCCGTACTCCTTGTCGACGTCGATCACCACGTAGCCAACCTTGTCGTTGGTCTGCAGATACTGACCGGAGATATTGATATCGTCCTCCGACAGCACTCGGTTGACCTCTGACATCACGCCCGGCACGTTGGCGTGGATGTGCAGCAGGCGGTGCTTGTCCGGGTGAGCCGGCAGAGCCACTTCGGGGAAGTTGACCGAGGTGATGGTGGTGCCGTTGTCGGAGTAGGTGATCAGCTTTTCGGCCACTTCGACGCCGATGTTCTCCTGAGCCTCCAGCGTCGAGCCGCCGATGTGCGGTGTCAGGATAACGTTGTGCAGGCCGCGCAGCGGGCTGACGAACTCCTCGTCGTTGCCCTTGGGTTCCACCGGGAAGACGTCGATGGCGGCGCCGTTGAGACGGCCGGCCTTGATGGCTTCGGCCAGCGCCTCGATGACCACGACGCTGCCGCGCGAGGCGTTGATCAGGATGCTGCCGGGTTTCATCAGCGCGATCTGCGGCTCGCCGATCATCCAGCGGGTGGAGGGCAGATCGGGGACGTGCAGGGTGACGATGTCGGCCCGGGCCAGGAGCTCTTCCATGCTGTTGACCTGGCGCGCGTTGCCCATGCCCAGCTTGGTGACCACGTCGTAGTAGATGACCTCGAAGCCCAGCGACTCGGCCAGCACCGACAGCTGGGCGCCGATATTGCCGTAGCCGATGATGCCCAGGATCTTGCCGCGCGCCTCGTGGGCGTGCTTGGCCGACTTCAGCCAGTCGCCCTGATGCGCGCGCGCGCTCTTTTCGGGAATGCCGCGCAGCAGCATGATCGACTCGGCCAGCACCAGCTCGGCCACCGAGCGGGTGTTGGAGTAGGGCGCATTGAACACCGGGATGCCGCGCACCAGCGCCGCATCGAGGTCGACCTGGTTGGTGCCGATGCAAAAGCAGCCCACGGCCACGAGCTTTTCGGCGGCGGCGAAGACGCGCTCGTTGAGCTGGGTGCGCGAGCGAATGCCGATGAAGTGGACGTCCCGAATCTTTTCCAGCAGGGTCTCTTCGTCCAGAGACGTGGGAAGATGCTCGATGCTGGTGTAGCCGGCGTTGAGAAAACTGTCCACCGCGCTCTGGTGGATGCCCTCGAGCAGCAGGATCTTGATCTTGCCCTTGTCCAGGGACGTCTTGGCCATGGTCTAATCAACCTCTTGATATGCGTAGCGCATTCGGTGCGAAATAAAGAGAGAGCCCGGCGCGTGTTCGGCCAGCGGCGGGCGTTCCATAAGGGAGCCGTATGGTACCACAGCCGAAGGTTGCCCCGCGTGAAAATGCTGCGCTGCGACCATGAGTCCGGCGCATGTTGCACGCGCGCTCCCGTATCCGTTCTCGATCGCATCCGGGGGCGACGCTGACCCTTCGCGAGCGTGTATACTGTTCGCCTTTCATCAATCACAGGCGAGGAATCCATGGCGGCAGATGAGCGGGCGCCTGATGAGGGGCGCAAGAGCGAAACCGCTGAGCCTTCCCCGATCGACTTTGCCGAGACCGTTGAGCGCCTGGAAACTCTGGTGCAGCAGCTGGAGTCCGGCGAGCTGAGCCTGGAGGCTTCGCTTGCAGCCTTTGAGCAGGGCGTGCGCTTGACGCGTGAGGCTCAGCGCAGGCTCGATGAGGCTGAGCTCAGGGTGCGCACTCTGACCGATGGCAAGACGGGCGACCCGATGCTTGCGCCCTTCGACCCTCTACAGGAAGTTCAGGAGCCCAAGGAGGAAGATAGCGGTGAGCGCTGACACTATGGCTGCGCGGCTGGCTGACGACCGCACGCGCATCGATGCCTGTCTCGAGGCGCTGTTCGAGCGTCATCAGGCCGCGGCGCCAAGGCTGAACGATGCCATGCGCCATGGCGTGCTGGTGGGCGGCAAGCGGCTGCGGCCGATTCTGGTCTACGCCGCCGGCAGGGCGCTGGGTGCAGAGGACGCGGCGCTCGATGCGCCGGCCATGGCGCTTGAGTTGATTCATGCCTACTCCCTTGTGCACGATGACCTGCCGGCCATGGACGACGACGACCTGCGCCGCGGACAGCCCACCGTGCACCGGGCCTTTGATGAGGCCACGGCCATTCTGGCCGGGGATGCGCTGCAGGCGCTGGCCTTCGAGGTGCTGGCCAGGGAGCCCCAGTCGCCGCGCCTGGGTGCCATGGTGGCGACCCTGGCGGACGCTGCCGGACGCGCTGGCATGGTCGCCGGCCAGGCGCTGGACCTTGCCGCGGTGGGCCAGGAGGTGGATCTGGTTCGTCTGTCAGCCATCCATGACAGCAAGACCGGCGCCCTGATACGCGCCGCGGTGCGCCTGGGCGGGCTGGTAATGGCCGACGAGGGAGACGCCCGGCTGGTAGCGCTCGAGCGCTATGCAGGAGCCATTGGCCTGGCGTTTCAGATCCACGATGACATTCTCGACGTGATCGGTGATACCGCTACGCTGGGCAAGACCAGCGGCGCCGACGCCGCTCGCCACAAGCCAACCTACCCGGCCCTGCTGGGGCTGGAGGTCGCCAGGGCCAAGGCCTGCGAGCTGGTCGAGGCGGGGGTGGCGGCGCTGGAGCCGCTGGGCGAGGCGGGCGCACCGCTGGCCGAGCTTGCCCGCTACATGATCGAGAGAGACCATTGAGGCGAAGGCTGGCGCCATCCGGCGCGCCTTGCTTCCCCGACCGACAGAGCTCCCATGAAGCTGTTTGATGATATTCCGGTTGAGCGTCCCGCGACGCCGCTGCTCGACACCCTGGACACCCCGGCGGCGCTGCGCGCCATGAACTCCGCGCAGCTGGCGCAGGTGGCCGACGAGCTGCGCGCCTACCTGCTGTACAGCGTGGGCGTGTCGGGCGGCCACTTCGGTGCCGGCCTTGGCGTCGTAGAACTGACCGTGGCGCTGCACCATGCGCTGGCCACGCCGCACGACCGGCTGGTGTGGGACGTCGGCCATCAGGCCTACCCCCACAAGATCCTCACCGGCCGCCGCGAGGCGATGCTCGGCATTCGCCGCCACGGCGGGCTGGCCGCCTTTCCGCGCCGCGCCGAATCCGAGTACGACACCTTCGGCGTGGGCCACTCCAGCACCTCGATCTCGGCGGCGCTGGGCATGGCGCTGGCGGCGCGCACCAAGGGCGAGTCGCGCCGCGTGTGCGCGGTGATCGGCGACGGCGCCCTAACTGCCGGCATGGCCTTCGAAGCGCTGGCCCACGCCGGGCACGTGCGCGCCAATCTGCTGGTGGTGCTCAACGACAACGAGATGTCGATCTCGGAAAACGTCGGCGGCATGGCCAGCTACCTGGCGCGCATTCTGGTCAGCAAGCCGTATACCACGCTGCGCGAGGGCAGCAAGCGAGTCTTATCGCGCCTTCCCGGCGCGCTGGAGTTCGCGCGACGCACCGAGGGGCACGTCAAGGGCATGGTCAGCCCGGCGACGCTGTTTGAAGAGCTGGGCTTTAACTATATCGGCCCCATCGACGGCCACGACCTCGAGGCGCTAGGCGATGCGCTGCGCACGCTGCGCGACCTCGACGGCCCGCAGTTTCTGCACGTCAGAACGCGCAAGGGCCGCGGCTTCCTGCCGGCGGAAGATGATCCGATCGGCTATCACGCCATCACCAAGCTCGAGAAGAACGATAGCGGCGCAGCGCCGTCCAGGTCGCCCTCCAAGGCTGCTGCAGGTCCCAGGCCACGCAAGTTCTGCAACGTGTTCGGCGACTGGGTCTGCGACATGGCCGCCGCCGATGAGCGCCTGGTCGCCATCACGCCGGCCATGCGCGAAGGCTCCGATCTGATTCGCTTCTCGGCGGAGTTTCCCGAGCGCTACTACGACGTGGCCATTGCCGAGCAGCATGCGGTAACGCTGGCCGCGGGCATGGCCTGCGAGGCGATGAAGCCGGTGGTGGCGATCTACTCGACCTTCCTGCAGCGCGGCTACGACCAGCTGATTCACGACGTGGCGGTGCAGGATCTGGACGTGACCTTCGCCATCGACCGGGCCGGCCTGGTCGGCGAGGACGGCCCGACCCACCACGGCGCGCTGGACCTCTCCTATCTGCGCTGCATTCCCGGGCTGGTGGTGCTGGCGCCGGCCGACGAGGCCGAGTGCCGCGCCATGCTGAGTGCCGCCTATCACTATCCCGGACCGGCGGCGGTGCGCTACCCGCGCGGTACCGGGCCGGGCGCGGTGATTCCCGCCGACCTCGCGCCGCTGGAGATTGGTCGCGCCGAGCTGCGCCGCGAGGCAAGCAGCGCGGGCTCGGGTGTGGCGCTGCTGGTCTTCGGCACGCTCAACGGCGTAGCCGGCGAGGTGGCCGAGCGTCTCGATGCCACCCATCTCAATATGCGCTCGGTCAAGCCGCTGGATCGGGAGGCCGTTCTGGCGGCGGCCGAGCGCCATGCCCTGCTGGTCACGCTGGAAGAGAATGTGGTTGCCGGCGGTGCCGGCAGCGCCGTCAACGAGCTGCTGCTGGCGGAGGGTCGCGCGGCGGCGGTGCTCAATCTCGGCCTGCCCGATGCCTTCGTCGAGCACGGCCCGCCCGCGCGGCTGCTGGCCGACTGCGGGCTGGACGCCGCCGGTATCGAGGCGAGCATCCGGCAGCGGCTGGAGAGGTAGCGCATGACCATCGGCGATCTGATCCGCCTGCTCAGCGACGGTGAGCTTCACTCCGGCGAGCGGCTGGGCGAGCGCCTGGGGGTGTCCAGGGCGGCGGTGTGGAAGCAGCTGCGCAAGCTGGAAGCGCTGGGTATCGAGCTGGTGTCGGTCAGGGGGCAGGGCTATCGGCTGGCGCGGCCCATGGAGCTGCTGGACGGCGCCGCCGTGGTGGCGGGGCTGTCGCGCGAGGCGCGTCGCCACCTGCAGCGGCTGATGGTCGAGGACAGCCTGCCGTCGAGCAACGCCTTCCTGCGCCAGCGCTTTGTCCAGGGCGCCGGTCATGGCGAGGTGTGCCTGGTGGAGCAGCAGAGCGCCGGTCGCGGGCGGCGCGGCCGCGGCTGGCTTGCGCCCTGGGGCGGCGCCGTGATGCTGTCGGTGGGGTGGCGCTTCGAGGTCGGCGTGGCGGCGCTCGAGGGGCTGAGTCTGGCGATTGGCGCGGCCCTGGCCCAGGTGCTCGAGCGGCACGGCGTCAGGCCGTGGCTCAAGTGGCCCAACGACGTGCTGCTGCAAACCGCAGACGGCAGCTTTGCCAAGCTAGCCGGTATCCTGGTGGAAGTCAGCGGCGATGCCGCGGGTCCCTGCGAGGCGGTGGTGGGGGTGGGGGTCAACGTCGACTTTCCCCCGGCCTTTCGCCGCGGCATCGGGCAGCCGGTGGCTGCCGTTCACGACCAGGCGCCAGCGCTGAGTCGCAATGTGTTGGCGACCGAGCTGGTCGAGATCCTGCTGCTCCTGCTCGCCGACTTCGAGACCCGAGGCTTTGCCGCCTGGCAGTCGGCCTGGAATGCGCGTCACGCCTTCGCCGGCCAGCCCATCGAGGTCATCCGCGGCGAGCGGCGTTTGCCAGCAATCGCCGAGTCGGTGGATGCGGCGGGCAATCTATGGGTCCAGCATGCCGAGGGGCGCGAGCGCCTCGCCGGCGGTGAGATCAGCCTGCGGGGGCGTGCGTGATACTCGATCTGGATATCGGCAATACGCTCTCCAAGTGGCGGCTCAAGGATGCCGATAGCAGCGAGATCCGCTCGCGCGGGGCGGTGTGGACGCGCGAGGAGTGGCGTCCGGGCGCAGACATCCCCGATCTTGACGTGGTCGAGGCGGTGCGGATTTCCAGCGTGGCGCGCAAGTCGGTGCTGGCGCGCACGGTGGCGCTGCTGCGCGCCCAGGTGCGCCAGGTGTACGTCGCGCACTCGACGCCTGAAGCGCTGGGGGTGACCAACGGCTATTACGAGCCCGAGCGGTTGGGGATCGACCGCTGGATGGGGGTGCTCGGCAGCTATCAGCTGGCCGGCGGCTGCTGCAGCGTTGACTGCGGCAGCGCCATCACCATCGATTTCGTGATGCCCGGCGGGCGCCATCTGGGCGGTTTTATCCTGCCCGGGCTGCGGCTGATGAAGGAAAGTCTCCAGCTTGGCACCCGCAACGTGGCCATCGACCCCGACAGCGAGGCGGAGGAGCTGCTGGTGCCGGGGCGGCGCACGGTGGAAGCGGTCAATCACGGTATCTATATGGCGGCCATCAGCGCCGTGAACAGCGCCTACCACGAGGTCTGCGATCGCGAGAGCGTCGCCTTGCCGATGCTGGTGACCGGCGGCGATGCGCGCGTGGTCTCGCGGGGGCTCCAGGTGCCCCATGCGGTGTGGCCGGATATGGTCTACGGTGGCCTGGAAGCCAGCTTCCCGCTGACCGTGGCCGAGCGGGCCGGGCGCATGTCCGGCGCGCCCGCGGTGCCGGAGCCTATCGCGCTGGAAAAGATTCGGGCAAGGGTTGCATTGTCGCTGCTCGTTTGAAATACTACGCCGCGCTCCGTGGGCGGCCGGCGTATTTCCGGCGGCCGATGCGTTTCAGGATGATTGATAAAACAATCACTTGACACTCGGAGCCCAGGCGGTAAAATGCACCGCCATCTGGAGGGGTTCCCGAGTGGCCAAAGGGAGCAGACTGTAAATCTGCCGCGAAAGCTTCGAAGGTTCGAATCCTTCTCCCTCCACCAGTTTCATGCCGGGCCTGCGCGGCGCAGATGACGCGCTGCAGGGGCAGGCCAGGTAGCGAGAGTGGGCAGGCGGGCATAGTTTAATGGTAGAACCTCAGCCTTCCAAGCTGATGATGCGGGTTCGATTCCCGCTGCCCGCTCCAGTCCAGCAAGAGGGGTTCTTGCTCATGTAGCTCAGGGGTAGAGCACACGCTTGGTAAGCGTGAGGTCGACGGTTCAAATCCGTCCATGAGCTCCAGTATCAAGGAAGGTGAGCCGACCGCTCGCCTTTCTGTTTTATAGGTGTCCGCGTCAGTCCAGCGCTGATGGCTTTCGAGAGCGAGCGTCGGCGGGGTTGTCATGTGCGGTTCACTTCGCTACAATGGCGCCCGCTGTCGCTGGGGTGCTTGCAAAGGGCAGTCCTGAGAGAGCGATACAGGCCAGTAGCTCAATTGGCAGAGCGGCGGTCTCCAAAACCGCAGGTTGGGGGTTCGATTCCCTCCTGGCCTGCCAGCCTTCCCCAGGCTGGCCAAGTTCCTATGTTTTCATGCTTCGATTGCCGCCCTTGAGGAGTCCTGTTTTCATGAAGCCAAACGCCGAGGTGCAAGGCGCGCGCCACGACGGTCTCAAGTGGGTGGTAGTTGTCATCCTTTTGGCGCTTGCCGTGGTCGGCAACGCCTGGTTTACCGACATTGCGTTGCTTTATCGCGTGCTGGGCGTAGTGGCGCTGTGCGCCGCCGCCGCTGGCGTGGCGCTGGTAACGTCTCGCGGTCGAGCCCTGGTTGAGCTGGCGCGCAGTGCCAGGAAGGAAATCCAGCGCGTGGTCTGGCCGACGCGCCCCGAAACCGTCCAGACGACCGCCATTGTGCTGGCAGCGATACTGGCGGTCGGCCTGATGCTCTGGGCGATCGATGCGCTAATCGGCTGGATAATGTCCAGCGTCATTGGTTAGGAGAATTCATGTCCAAGCGCTGGTACGTCATACACGCCTATTCGGGGTTCGAGAAACAGGTCATGCGCTCGCTCATCGAGCGGGTGAAGATGCACGGCATGGAAGATCGCTTCGGCGAAATCCTGGTGCCGACCGAGGAAGTGGTCGAGGTGCGTGACGGCAAGCGTCGCAAGAGCGAGCGCAAGTTCTACCCCGGCTATGTGCTGGTCGAGATGGAGATGGCCGACGAGACCTGGCACCTGGTCAACGAAACGCCGCGCGTCATGGGCTTCATTGGCGGCACCAAGGAAAAGCCGGCGCCGATTTCGCCCAGCGAGGCCGACGCCATCCTCAGCCGCGTCAGGGAGGGCGTCGACAAGCCGCGCCCCAAGACCGTGTTCGAGCCGGGCCAGTCGGTGCGCGTTGTCGACGGCCCCTTTGCCGACTTCAGCGGCGTGGTCGAGGAGGTCAACTACGACAAGAGCCGTCTGCAGGTCAGCGTGCTGATCTTTGGTCGCTCCACGCCGGTCGAGCTGGAGTTTGCTCAGGTCGAGAAGGAATAACGTCTTTATCGCGGTCGCCCAGGCGGCCGTTTAACCCGGGGAGCCGCAAGGAAAACGCTGAAACAAATTGGCGAGCGGGATGAAACGCAAGGCGCCCGCAGCGCAGATATCGGAGCCTAGATGGTACTAGGTGAGGATGTCGAGCAGCGCGCAACGCAGCGCTTCGCCCGCGCAGACATTTGAGCAGTGTTTTCCGAGGCGCTACTACCCAACTGGAGTCTACACATGGCCAAGAAAGTACAGGCTTACATCAAGCTGCAGGTCGCCGCCGGCAAGGCCAACCCGAGCCCCCCCGTGGGCCCCGCGCTGGGTCAGCACGGTGTCAACATCATGGAGTTCTGCAAGGCCTTCAACGCCGAGACCCAGGGCATCGAGCCGGGTCTGCCGACGCCCGTGGTGATTACTGTCTATTCCGACCGCAGCTTTACCTTCGTCACCAAGACGCCGCCCGCCGGTGTTCTGCTGAAAAAGGCAGCGGGCATCAAGTCCGGCTCGGGTGAGCCGAACAAGAACAAGGTAGGCAGCGTGACCCGCGAGCAGCTCGAAGAGATTGCCAAGACCAAGGAGCCGGATCTGACGGCTGCCGATCTCGACGCCGCGGTGCGTACCATTGCCGGTAGTGCCCGCAGCATGGGCCTGAACGTGGAGGGTCTCTGATCATGTCCAAGCTATCAAAGCGCGCCCAGGCGATTCGCGAAAAGGTCGACCCCAACAGGTCCTACGGCTTCGACGAGGCCGTGGCTCTGCTGGCCGAGCTGTCCACCGTCAAGTTCAATGAGACCGTGGAGGTCGCCATCAACCTGGGCGTCGATCCGCGTAAGTCCGACCAGGTCGTGCGCGGCGCCACCGTGCTGCCCAACGGCACCGGCAAGGAGGTGCGGGTGGCCGTCTTTACCCAGGGGGCCAACGCCGAGGCGGCCAAGGAAGCCGGCGCCGACATCGTCGGCATGGACGATCTGGCCGAACAGGTTAAGCAGGGCCAGCTTGACTTCGACGTGGTGATTGCCTCGCCGGACGCCATGCGCGTGGTCGGCCAGCTGGGTCAGATTCTCGGTCCGCGCGGCCTGATGCCGAACCCCAAGGTTGGCACCGTGACGCCCGACGTGGCCACGGCGGTCAGGAATGCCAAGGCCGGTCAGGTGCGTTTCCGCACCGACAAGAACGGCATCATTCATTCCAGCCTGGGCAAAATCGATTTCGACGCGGCCGCCATCCGCGGCAACCTGGACGCGCTGATCGCCGATCTCAAGCGGCTCAAGCCGAGCACGTCCAAGGGTATCTATTTCAAGAAGGTCTCGCTGTCCACCACCATGGGCCCGGGGCTGACCATCGACCACTCCGCGCTGGTTTAAGCGCAGAGTCGAGTAGCGAGCAGTGAACTTTGCGGTCCCCGTGCGGCACGTCATCGAGATGCCTGGCGGCGGGGCGCCGTCAAAGACCGCAGGCGCCGTCTTTCGCATCGAAAGGCGGCTTAATCATCCCTGAGGGACAGCCTGCGCAGATGGTGTGGCCGCCAGCTAGCTGGTGAGCACCATCACGAGGCCCCCGGCTCAGGCCGAGGGAGATGGTAACCACCGGAGTCCTGGATAAGATTCCGGCACGAAGGAGTGATCACAGTGGCACTAGCACTCGAAGGCAAGAAGGCCATTGTTGCCGAAGTCAGTGAAGCGGCCAAGGATGCTCTCTCCGTTGTCGTTGCCGACGCTCGCGGCGTCGCGGTCAGCGCGATGACCGACCTGCGCAAGCAGGCCCGCGAGAATGGCGTGCAGATTCGTGTTGTGCGCAACACCCTGGCGCGTCGCGCCCTGAAGGACACCCCCTGGGAGTGTCTCAACGAGAGCTTCGTAGGTCCGACTCTCCTGGCTTTCTCCACTGAGCACCCGGGCGCCGCTGCCCGTCTGTTCAAGGCGTTTGCCAAGGGCGAGAAGAACTTTGAAGTCAAGGCGCTGGCATACGAAGGCGAGTTCATCCCGGCAAGCGATCTGGATCGTCTGGCAACGCTGCCAACCTACGACGAGGCCATTGCCAAGCTGATGTCTGTCATGAAGGAAGCCTCCGCTGGCAAGCTGGTTCGTACCCTGGCCGCGCTGCGCGACCAGAAGCAGGAAGAGGCCGCCTAAGCGGCGGGCTCGGCCTCACAGTCCGAATCGTAGATTGAATCATTGAGTCATCGCGCGTCGAGACTCCCGCAAAGTTAGGAATGTAAAAATGGCACTGAGCAAAGAAGAGATCATCAACGCCGTCGCCGACATGTCCGTGATGGACGTTGCCGAGCTGATTGAAGCGATGGAAGAAAAGTTTGGCGTTTCTGCGGCGGCAGCCGTCGTGGCCGGCCCGGGCGGCGCTGAAGCGGAAGCCGCTGAAGAGCAGACCGAGTTCGACCTGGTGCTGACCGGCATCGGCGAGAAGAAGGTCAACGTCATCAAGGCCGTTCGCGAAGTCACCGGCCTGGGCCTGAAGGAAGCCAAGGGTCTTGTCGACGGCGCGCCGGGTACCGTCAAGGAAGCCATGTCCAAGGAGGAGGCCGAAGAGGCCAAGACCAAGCTGGAAGACGCTGGCGCGAGCGTGGAGCTCAAGTAATCCTTGTGCTCGAAGCCTTGCGCGCAGCGTGAAGCTTCAATGGCTGGTGGCGGGACGCCCGCTGCCGGCCTTTTTCTGTTGCTGCTAGCCGGGCCGCTTCAGGTTAGTGCTAGATGAATTTCGACGGCAAGCTCCCTGCGGGGCTCGCCGTCGGCGCCTGACGAAGTTGTTTTCGTCGGGTGGCGCCGATACGCATCGGTCACCCATGGTGAACAAGCTGGGGAATACAGATGGCTTACTCATACACTGAGAAAAAACGCATCCGCAAGGATTTTGGCAAGCTGCCGCAAGTGATGGATGTGCCTTACCTGCTGGCGATCCAGCTTGATTCCTACTACGACTTTCTCCAGCAGGACCGCTCGCCCGACGAGCGCATGGAGGTCGGCCTGCACGCCGCTTTCAGGTCCGTGTTCCCGATCGCCAGCTTCTCTGGCAACGCCGCGCTGGAGTACGTCAGCTACCGCTTCGGCACGCCGGCCTTTGACGTCAAGGAGTGTCAGCTGCGCGGCGTCACCTATTCGGCGCCGCTGCGCGTCAAGGTCCGCCTGATCATCTATGATCGGGACTCGTCGAACAAGGCGATCAAGGACATCAAGGAGCAGGAAGTCTACATGGGGGAAATCCCCCTGATGACCGAAAACGGCACCTTTGTCGTCAACGGTACCGAGCGCGTCATCGTCTCCCAGCTGCACCGCTCGCCGGGCGTGTTCTTCGACCACGACAAGGGCAAGAGCCACTCGTCGGGCAAGCTGCTCTACTCCGCGCGGGTGATTCCCTACCGCGGCTCCTGGCTGGACTTCGAGTTCGACCCCAAGGACAACGTCTTCGTGCGCATCGACCGTCGCCGCAAGCTGCCGGCGTCGGTGCTGCTGCGTGCGCTGGGCATGAGCACCGAGGAGATCCTCGACGAGTTCTTCGACACCAGCATGTTCCACATCGAGAAGGACGGCTTCTCGGTGGATCTGGTGCCGTCGCGCCTGCGCGGCGAGACCGCCACCTTCGATATCAAGGACGGCGACGGCAACGTCATCGTCGAGGAGGGCCGTCGGATCACCCAGAAGCACATTCGCCAGCTGGACAAGGCCGGACTCAAGCGCCTTGAAGTGCCGATGGAGTATCTCTACGGCAAGACGCTGGCTAAGGATCAGGTGGATGCTAAGACCGGCGAGCTGATCTGCCCGAGCAACACCGCGATCACGCCCGAGCTGCTGGAAGCGCTGGCCCAGGCCGGTGTGACCCAGCTCGAGACGCTCTACACCAACGATCTCGACTGCGGCCCCTTCATTTCCGACACCCTGCGCCTGGATACCACCAGCTCCAGGCTCGAGGCGCTGGTCGAGATCTACCGCATGATGCGCCCCGGCGAGCCGCCCACCAAGGAGTCGGCCGAGACGCTGTTCAACAACCTGTTCTTCTCTGAGGACCGCTACGACCTGTCCGGCGTCGGCCGCATGAAGTTTAATCGCCGCCTGCGCCGCGAGGAAGACACCGGCGCAGGCGTGCTCGACCAGCGCGATATCCTCGATGTGCTGGGCGAGCTGGTCAATATCCGCAACGGCTTCGGCGAGGTCGACGACATCGACCACCTGGGCAATCGCCGCGTGCGCTGCGTCGGCGAAATGGCCGAAAACCAGTTCCGCGTGGGCCTGGTGCGCGTCGAGCGTGCGGTCAAGGAGCGCCTCTCCATGGCCGAGAGCGAAGGCCTGATGCCCCAGGATCTGATCAACGCCAAGCCGGTGGCGGCGGCGGTCAAGGAGTTCTTCGGCTCCAGCCAGCTGTCCCAGTTCATGGACCAGAACAACCCGCTCTCCGAGGTCACCCACAAGCGTCGCGTCTCGGCGCTTGGCCCGGGCGGCCTGACCCGCGAGCGCGCCGGCTTCGAGGTGCGCGACGTGCACGCCACCCACTACGGCCGCCTGTGCCCCATCGAGACGCCGGAAGGCCCGAACATCGGCCTGATCAACTCGCTGGCCACCTACAGTCACACCAACGGCTACGGCTTCCTCGAGACGCCGTACCGCAAGGTGGTGGACGGCCAGGTGACCGACGAGGTGGTGCGTCTGTCGGCCATCGAAGAGGGCGACTACGTCATCGCCCAGGCCTCGGCCATGGTCAACGAGCAGCAGCAGCTGATCGACGACCTGGTGCAGGTGCGCCACAAGGGCGAGACTACCTTTATGCGCCCCGAGCAGGTGACGCTGATGGACGTGTCGCCGCGCCAGGTGGTGTCGGTGGCCGCCGCGCTGATCCCGTTCCTCGAGCACGACGATGCCAACCGTGCCCTGATGGGGGCCAACATGCAGCGCCAGGCGGTACCCACGCTGCGCGCCGACAAGCCGCTGGTGGGCACCGGCCTGGAGCGCGTGGTGGCGCGCGACTCCGGCGTGTGCGCCGTGGCGCGCCGCGGCGGCGTGATCGACTCGGTGGATGCCAAGCGTATCGTGGTGCGGGTCAACGAAGACGAGATCATCGGCGGCGAGGCCGGCGTTGATATCTACAACCTGACCAAGTACGTGCGCTCCAACCAGAACACCTGCCAGAACCAGCGCCCCGTCGTGAGCCCCGGCGATGAGGTGGCGCGCGGCGACATCCTGGCCGACGGCCCGTCCGTGGACATGGGCGATCTGGCGCTGGGCCAGAACATGCGCATCGCCTTCATGCCGTGGAACGGCTACAACTTCGAGGACTCGATCCTGCTCTCCGAGCGGGCGGTGGAAGAAGAGCGCTTCACCACCATCCACATCCAGGAGCTGACCTGCGTGTCGCGGGACACCAAGCTGGGCTCTGAAGAAATCACCTCGGATATTCCCAACGTCGGCGAGTCGGCGCTGGCCAAGCTGGACGAGGCGGGCGTGGTCTACATCGGTGCCGAAGTCGGCCCCGGCGATATTCTGGTCGGCAAGGTCACGCCCAAGGGCGAGACCCAGCTGACGCCGGAAGAGAAGCTGCTGCGCGCCATCTTTGGCGAGAAGGCGTCCGACGTGAAGGACACCTCGCTGCGTGCGCCTACCGGCATGAAGGGCACCGTCATCGACGTCCAGGTGTTCACCCGCGACGGTGTGGAAAAGGACTCTCGGGCGCTGGCCATCGAGCAGATGCAGCTCGACGAAGTGCGCAAGGACCTTCAGGAAACCTACCGCATCGCCGAAGATGCGACCTTCGAGCGTCTCAAGCGCACGCTGAGCGGCCAGGCCGTCAACGGCGGCCCCAAGCTGCAGAAAAACGACGTGCTGTCGGATGAGTACCTTGACGAGCTGCCGCGCCACCAGTGGTTCAAGCTGCGCATGCAGGACGACGCCGTCAACGAGCTGCTGGCCCAGGCCAACGAGCAGCTGGAAAACCGTCGCAAGGAAATGGAAGAGCGCTTCGAGGACAAGAAACGCAAGCTGACCCAGGGCGACGACCTGGCGCCGGGCGTGCTCAAGATCGTCAAGGTCTATCTGGCCATCAAGCGCCGCCTGCAGCCCGGCGACAAGATGGCGGGGCGCCACGGTAACAAGGGCGTCATTTCGGCGATCATGCCGGTCGAGGACATGCCGTTCGATGACAACGGCGACGCTATCGACATCGTGCTCAACCCGCTGGGCGTTCCCTCGCGGATGAACGTGGGGCAGATTCTCGAAACCCACCTGGGGCTTGCCTCGCACGGCCTGGGCGTGAAGATCGAGCGGCTGCTGCGCGATGCCCGCGAGCAGCAGGTCGCGCAGATTCGCGACTTCCTGGGACAGGTTTACAATACTACCCAGGGCACCCGCATCGAAGATCTGGACTCGCTGAGCGACGACGAGGTCATCGCCCTGGCCAAGAACCTCCAGGCGGGGGTGCCGATGGCCACGCCGGTATTTGACGGCGCTGAGGAGAGCGAGATCAAGCAGCTGCTCAGGCTGGCCGATCTGCCGGAGTCGGGGCAGATGACCCTGTATGACGGCCGCACCGGCGAGGCGTTCGATCGCCCGGTAACGGTAGGCTACATGTACATGCTCAAGCTCAACCACCTGGTGGATGACAAGATGCACGCGCGCTCCACCGGCTCCTACTCCCTGGTGACCCAGCAGCCGCTGGGCGGCAAGGCGCAGTTCGGTGGCCAGCGCTTCGGTGAAATGGAGGTGTGGGCCCTGGAGGCCTACGGCGCCGCCTACACCCTTCAGGAAATGCTCACGGTCAAGTCGGATGA
>DATHXP010000429.1:0-2615 GCA_035459605.1 Halomonas sp.
CCCTGCCCCACCTCACCGGCGGCCATCAGGCTGGCGCCGGTAATACAGATCGCGATCACCACCCAGGTCTGGCGGCGCAACCGCTGCCGGAAGAACAGCAGGCCGATCAGCCCGGCCACCAGGGGCGCCAGGTTGAGCATCACCAGCACATTGCCCGCCGAGGTCAGGCGAGTCGCTATCACGAAGGCCCAGGCGCTGGCGGCAAAGGCGAGCGGGCACCATACTGCCGCCGGCCCACAGGCGCGAATGGCCCCCACCAGGCGCTCGCGGTAGCGTGCCGCGGCGATCAGCAGCAGCACTACACCCAGCATCACTCCACGCCAGAACATGAAGGTGGCCACATCTACCGTAGTGTCCTTGACCAGCAGCGCATCCGGCGAGAGCAGCAGCACACCGCTCATCGTGATCAGATAGCCGCGCAGGCGAAACGGCAAACGTTTCCACATGATGCATCCTCCCGATGCTTGAAGTTATCGAGCTCACTAACGACGGCAGGCCGGAGCTGAGCTCCGACCTGCCGTAAGGTGGAATGCCGCCCTTCGAGCGGCAGCCGAGGCGTTACGCGCGGGACTGGCGACGAATCGGCGCCTGACCATCATCGTTGCGACGACGCGGGGCGCGCTCGGGAGCACCACGATCCTCGCTGATCTCCAGCGGACGGCCGGCGACACGAGCGCGTGCCATCTTGGCCAGAATGCTGGAGGGCAGCGAGCTGGGCAGCTCGACCACGGAGAAGGCGTTGCGGATATCGATACGCCCGATACGCGCGCCTTCGATACCGCCCTCGTTGGCCAGGGCACCGACCAGCTGACCGGGCTTGACGCCGTCCTTGTGGCCCACGGCCACACGGTAGCGGGTCATCCCCTCGCTGGGCGCACGATCACGCGGTCCACGGCCCGGCTTGGCATCGCGCGGGGCACGCTCCCTGCGCGGTGCCTGCAGGCGGCCGATGGGCGCCTCGTCGGCACGCGCCAGGCGAGCGAAGGCACAGGCCAGCTCGACAGGGTCGTAACCCTCACCGATCAGACGCTCGACCAGGGCCTGCTGCTCCTCGGCACCGGCGGTCAGGGCGGCGATCACCTTCTGGTGGAACGCCTCATCGCGGTGCGCGCGAATGGCCGCCTCGTCAGGTACCGCCATCTCACTCATCTTCTGGCCGGTGGCCTGCTCGATCCAGCCCACCTTGCGGCCCTCACGGAAGCCGACGAAGGTGATCGAGGTGCCGGTACGCCCGGCGCGGCCGGTACGGCCGATGCGGTGGGTGTAGGCCTCGGAGTCCTGGGGCAGATCGTAGTTGAAGACGTGGGTAATACGCGGCACATCGAGGCCACGGGCGGCGACATCGGTGGCGATCAGCACGTCGACCTTGCCGCGCTTGAGACGCTGAATGGTGCGCTCGCGCAGGCTCTGGTCCAGGTCACCGGAGAGGCTGGCCACATTGAGGCCGCGGGCGGAGAGCTGCTCGGTCAGGGTGGTACAGGCGGCACGGGTACGCACGAAGACGATCGCACCGTCGACCGGCTCCACCTCGAGGATGCGGGAGAGCGCCTCCAGCTTGGCACCACCATCGACCCGCACCAGGTGCTGCTCGATATTCTCGCCGGTGGTGGTGCGCGACTCGATGGCGACCTTGATCGGGTCCACCAGGTAGCGGTTGACGATACGCTCGATCTCGGCGGGCAGGGTCGCGGAGAAGAACACCCGCTGTGCTGCCTTGGGCGTGTCGGCCACCACACGCTTGACGTCGTCGATAAAGCCCATGCGCAGCATCTCGTCGGCCTCATCCAGCACCAGGGCAGAGAGGCCATCGAGCTTGAGGCTACCGCGATCCAGGTGATCAATGATCCGCCCCGGGGTACCCACGACGACCTGGGCACCACGCCGCAGCGCGCCCAGCTGCTCACGGTACTCCTGGCCGCCGCACAGGGTGGCCACTTCCAGCCCCTGAAGGTTCTGGCCATAGCGGCTGAAGGAGACGGCCACCTGCTGCGCCAGCTCGCGGGTCGGCGCCATGACCAGCACCTGCGGCTCACGGCGAGTCAGTTCGAGACGCGAGAGCAGCGGCAGAGCGAAGGCGGCGGTCTTGCCGGTGCCGGTCTGGGCCTGGCCCAGCATGTCGCGACCTTCCAGCAGCGCCGGGATGGTCTCGGCCTGAATCGGCGAGGGCGTCTGGTAGCCCAGAGACTCGACGGCAGAGAGAACAGCAGGCAGCAGGGCAAGATCACCGAAGCTCGGCGAGGCGACAGAAGAAGAGGTCATTGATCACACCTTGGTAAGCCGGGGTCACCGGCGAAAATTCATTGGCGTCCCTGACGCAAGCGAAAAGCGGTCAGGCGCGCTGTAGCCAGTTAGTGGCGGGTCAGCACGGGACATCGGAGTCGGGGACGCCGGTCGCACCTGGCATCGGGTCCGTGCCATCGACGATGGCAGTGAACCCCTGTGGCGACCGTTTGCGCCGATCTCGCCCAGAGTGGCGGGATCTCGGTTGGCGCTTCCATCTACACAAGTCGAACGCGTGCGGCAAACAGCGATGGCGCTGGGCCTGGCGTTTCGGCGCCCACGGCCCGAGAGGCGGTGGCGTCGTACATGATGGTGGGGTCAGCACATGCGAGGAG
>DATHXP010000430.1:0-2908 GCA_035459605.1 Halomonas sp.
TTTCGCACAGGTGCTGGAACACCGCATCGGGGATGAAATAGATGAGCGTATCTTCCATGGCCCTGGCCGGATAGCCCACCGGACAGTGACGCAGCAGGCTGAAATGCCCGAAGATATCGCCCTCTCCCAGGCGATTGTGCAGCTCGCCGCTGCGGCGATAGACCTCTACCGCACCGCTTCGAATGTAGCACAGCTCGTGGAGCTCCTGATCCAGCACCAGAATATCCGTACCGGCCTTGAAATAGGCAATCTCGACCGCTCCAGCCACCTCATCAAGCTGCTCATCGGAGAGCGCCTCGAAGGGAGGGAAGCGCCCCAGATGTTGGCGAATTTCCAGCAGTTCCACGTCCATGGGGCTAGGCTCTCGGCGGTCATCGTTTGCGGCTATTAATCCGGCAATCAAACAGGTCATCCTGACCTCTTTGATTATCGCCATTACAACACGGGCGCAGAGGTATGACTCTGCTGGTGTTGCGATGGCTCGTGCCGGTCTATGCCGGCGGCGGTACATCCATGTACTGCAATTCTGCAAGCCGCCCGACGCGCTGTAAAGGCCGCCGCGGCCTGAGACACCTTTATAAAAAAACCGCCCTCGAAAAGGGCGGCTCTCTAAAAGGTGTCTTGCCTGGGTGGCGGCGAACGCTATCGCCGCGGGGTAGACTCAGGAAGGCGCATTGGCCTGAGCCATTTCCTGGACTTTCTGCATCAGCTCGGGATCATTCTGCAAGGCCTCACCGATGGAGTTGAACGTATTCACTTCCAGGCCGCTGGACTCGACGGCGTCAACCATCTTGTCGTTGGCTTCCTGACGAACCTGCTGCTGGGCCTCTTCGCCCTCGGCGTTTTGCAAACGGCCTGTATATTCCTGATTGAGCAAGGCGATTTCCTTGGAAGCATCAGCAAACTTCATCAGCTGCTCATCCGAGAAGTTGGCAGCCTGTGCTTGAGCCTGGGCCGGCTCCCCGGCACCGGCGGCATCCTGCTGTGCATAGGCCAGGCCACTCATGAGACCTGTGCTGAGCAGGGCTGCGGCGAACAAGGTGGTCAAACGTTGCATGCTACCTCCAGAGAAACATCAAGATATTATAACTTGCACCCGTTGGGATGCCCTTTACGGACAAGGGTTCACCCAACCAGAGTTACGGAGTGTAAGCAAGCCCATCAAAGGGCGATGAGTTGGCAAATCCCTGTTTCCCCATAGATGATGTTCCCCTCATTTCCCTACCAGGAGCCCGCATGTCCGCTTGGATGACGCAGGATCGTCGCCGACAGGCCTGGCTTGCCGCCATGCCGGTATTATTTGTCCTGCTGTGGAGCACCGGCTTCATCGGGGCCCGCTACGGCCTGCCCTATGCCGAGCCGTTCACCTTCCTGCTGATACGCTTTTTACTGACCCTGGTCGTGCTCATACCGCTGGTCTTTGTGCTGGATGGCAGATGGCCACAGGACCTGAAAAGCTGGGGAAAACTGGCCGTTTCGGGCCTGCTGGTGCATGGCGCCTACCTGGGCGGGGTATTTTACGCCATCAAGCTTGGCATGCCGGCAGGGCTCGCCTCGCTGCTGGTAGGGTTGCAGCCGCTGCTGACCACGGCAATCGCCGGCCCGATGCTCGGCGAACGCGCCGGTGCCCTGCAGTGGCTGGGGCTGGTGCTGGGGCTGGTCGGGGTCGGCATGGTGCTGACCGGCACCCTGGATCCCGGTGACAGCCTGTTTGCGGGCTTTGATCCGGGAGCGCTAGCATGGATTCTGCTCGCACTGCTCGGTATCACTCTGGGCACCCTTTATCAGAAGCGCTTCTGCGCCGGGCAGCCGCTGCTGGGCGGTGCCGTGGCGCAGTATCTCGGGGCGGGTGTGGTGCTAGGCCTGGGCGCGCTGCTGGTCGAGACCCGTCAGATCGAGTGGTCACTGAGTTTCATCATGGCGCTGGTGTGGCTGGCCATGGGCCTGTCCATCGGCGCCATCCTGCTGCTGATGGCGCTGATCGAGCGCGGCGAAGCCTCGCGCGTCGCCAGCCTGTTCTATCTGGTGCCGCCGGCCACCGCGCTGGAGGCCTGGTGGCTGTTCGATGAACGCCTGCCGCTGCTGTCGGTCGTCGGCATGGCGGTGACCATCGCCGGCGTCATACTGGCCGTGCGCAGGGGTCGAACCACCTAGCCCAGACGACGGACCACCTTGTCACAATATTGTCACAAGGAAATGTTGTCATCGTCACCAGCTTGTCATTGTCAGTAGCCTTGACCCGGAGCCCAGGATGACCGCAAAGACCGTATTGATTGTCGATGATGAAGCGCCGATCCGGGAAATGATCGCTCTGTCCCTGGAGATGGCCGACTACCGCGTACTGGAAGCGGATAGCGCCCAGACAGCCCACGCGCTGATTGTCGATCATCAGCCCGACCTGGTACTGCTCGACTGGATGATGCCGGGCACCAGCGGCATCGAACTGGCGCGCCGCCTCAGGCGTGATCCGGTCACTGCTGAGTTACCGATCATCATGCTGACCGCCAGGGGCGAAGAGGACAGCAAAGTTCAGGGGCTGGAAGCCGGCGCGGACGACTATATCGCCAAACCCTTTTCTCCCCGTGAACTGATAGCTCGTTTGAAAGCGGTGTTGCGACGTACTACACCCCATGGCATCGATGAGATGGTGGAAGTGAGCGGTCTGCTGCTGGACCCTATCAGCCATCGCGTCAGCAGCAATGAAAAGACGCTGCAGCTTGGCCCTACCGAATACCGCCTGCTGCAATTCTTCATGACGCATCAGGAACGTGTCTACACCCGAAGTCAGCTGCTTGACCAGGTGTGGGGTGGCAACGTCTATGTGGAAGAGCGTACCGTGGACGTGCATATTCGCCGGCTGCGCAAGGCGCTTGGCGAACCCCATCAACAGCTGATCCAGACCGTGCGT
>DATHXP010000431.1:0-2094 GCA_035459605.1 Halomonas sp.
GGCACTGGAACCGCATCTTTGCCGGTGCGGTGCTGACGACGCTGCTGGGCGTCGGCGCAGAGCTGGCCGCGCCAGAGAACCGCCAGGACGGCAACCGCATCGTCATTGCCGGGCGTGACAGCGCCCAGGACAGCATCAATCAGGTCGGCCAGGAGATCACCCGACGCAACATGAACATCCAGCCGACGCTGACCGAGCGGCCTGGCCTGCCCGTGCGGATCATCGTCAACCGGGATCTGGTGCTGCGGCCGTACCAGCCGCTGTTCTTCAATCGGGGAGCTTCGCAATGAGCACGACCAAGAAGCTGCGGCTCGGGCCGCTGCCCAAGACCGAGAACGTCAAGCTGACCTTCGCGTGTCCGGCCAGCCTGAAAGCAGACCTCGATCGCTACGCCGCGCTGCACGCGCAGGCGTATGGTGAAGCAGTCGATGCAGAGAAGCTGATCCCGCACATGCTGGAGGCGTTCATGGCGGGGGATCGAGGCTTCAAGCGCACACAGCCCAAAAGCGGAAAAGCCGCCCCTGCGTGAACAGGGGCGGCTCTGGATTGGTGCCCGAGGCCGGAATCGAACCGGCACGCCTTTCGGCGAGGGATTTTCTTACCACTTCGACTTTCGCCGCCGCCCTGCTCAACGCAGGGCGTTCGTGGTCTGGAGCACGCCTTCACCATAGCCTTGCGACCGTAGGTGCCCGCCGTCTGCTCTCTACACCTTCCCAAGCGGCAGCTTGGGCTTGGCTCGGCGTTGGCTCGGGTGCAAGAGCATCCAGGGCGTTCGCCGACTTTGACGGGCTTCACTTCGGGCGTTTCCCCCCGAAGGCTCAAATTGTTCAAGTCCCTTGTGTCTACCGATTTCACCACTCGGGCGTAGTGCTCAACGCACCTAAAACACCTACCTCCATCTACTGGCGCCTAGTTGGCCCCTAGCTGTGATCTCTCAGTAGGTTGTTCATCCGGGGTGATCCCGGAACACTGGAGGTGCGAGCCATCAAGCACCCCAGGAGCCCCGGATGAACCTGCATAAACATGCCCGTCTTACGCCTCGCGGTCGAGCCCTTCTTGTTGAACGGGTGATCGACCATGGCCTGCGGGTCGAGGAAGCCGCCCACGCCGCCGGAGTGAGCGTCAGGACGGCGTACAAGTGGCTGCGCCGTTTCCGGGAGGAAGGGCTGGCCGGGCTACAGGATCGCTCGTCCCGTCCGCACCGCTCCCCTTCGGCGACCCCACCGGCAGTGGTGGAGCAGGTGGTCGGGCTGCGCCGCCAGCGACAGACCTATCGCCAGATCTCGCGGGCCTTGCCCGTCGGGCTGAGCACCATCGCGCGGCTGATGCGTCGGGCCGGGCTACACCGGCTGGCCGAGCTTGAACCGGCGCGGCCGGACAACCGCTACGAGTATCCAGCGGCCGGCGACCTGCTGCACCTGGACATCAAGAAGCTCGGGCGATTCTGGCGACCCGGACACCGCGTGACCGGTGACCGCCGGAACGGCTCCGATGGCGTCGGCTGGGAGTTCGTCCACCTGGCTATCGATGATCACTCCCGGGTCGCCTTCGGCACTATCGAAGACAACGAGCGCGGCTGTACTGCCTGCCGTGCGCTGCTGCAGGCGCTGCGCTACTACCGCAGCCTGGGCGTGACCTTCACCCGGGTGATGACCGACAACGGCGCCTGCTACAAATCGCGGCGCTTCCGTCGCCTCCTGCGGCGTCTGGGCCTGCGCCACCTGCGCACCCGGCCCTATACGCCTCGAACCAACGGCAAGGCCGAGCGGCTGGTCCAGACCGCACTGCGAGAATGGGCTTACGCCCGCTCCTATGACAGCTCCGAACAACGCCGGCGGGCACTTCCTCACTGGCTGCACCAGTACAACTGGCATCGACCCCATGCCAGCCTCGGCTACCAGCCACCCATCAGCCGCCTCCAGCTTCCACTGAACAACGTCATGGGTTTACACAACTAGTCCGGCCCTTCACCTTGGCCCATTACACTGTCTGCATGGACGACACCCCGGACTACACCCTGGAAATCCAGATCGCAACGCGTTTCCTCGACGAGGAATCCGAGCCCGAGCGCGAGCACTACGTGTTCGCGTACAC
>DATHXP010000432.1:0-1617 GCA_035459605.1 Halomonas sp.
CTCGCCAATCAAATTGGCCAGGGCCTCAAACTCCTCTATCAAGGCACCACCCAATCCCGGAACTTGTGATTCGTAATAACCAACTGATTCCAGAAACTCGGCTTCCGCTGCCGGGTGAAAAGAATAGTTCATTTGATCAGAGCTCGAGCCTTTCTCATAACATCCTCGCCGGACACTGCCTGCACTGAGCCGCTGTTGAGCTCTTCAGCCCTGCGTCGGGCCTCCTGCAGCCAATCAGACCTGAGCTCTTCTTTTGTTGGAGACTCTAGGCTCAATACCAGCCGCTGGACCAACTGGACCCGTTCCTCTTTGGGAAGGTGGAGCGCTTCGTCTTGAATTTTCTGGAGATTCATAAATAAAACCTCTCACTCTCGTGTCCCTCAATTTTGGCACGAATGGGTAACGACTGCCACGACTCGGCTTTTTCGCTTTAGCACTCGGCCTTGTACAGTGCCGGAAGAAGTTCGGCACTACGCTGCCCTTGGCATCAAAGGCGGTGGCGTCGCGCAGTGCAAGATGACAACTCTTCCTTCGCGTCACCCTGCGCTGTATCTTGGGCGTCTTCGATTCGCAACGACAGGATAACTGCCCTCATGCCGACGAGACACACTGCCCTTCCCGACCCTCGCGCGTGGCGGCTCGCCCTGGTGCTGATCATGGCGGTGCTGCTGACGGGCTGCGGCATCAACAACATTCCCACCTACGACGAGCAGGTGAAGTCGGCCTGGGCGCAGGTGGAGAACCAGTACCAGCGGCGCGCGGACCTGGTGCCCAACCTGGTCGAGACGGTCAAGGGCTTTGCCCGGCAGGAGCAGGAGACCCTGACCGCCGTGGTGGAGGCGCGGGCCAAGGCGACGTCCATCCAGGTCGACGCCGAGTCGTTGGACGACCCGCAGAAGATGCGCCAGTTCGAGCAGGCCCAGCGGCAGCTGACCGGCGCGCTGAGCCGGCTGATGGCGGTCTCGGAGCGCTACCCCGACCTGAAGTCAAACCAGAACTTCCTGGCGCTACAGTCGCAGCTGGAGGGCACCGAGAACCGCATCGCCGTGGCGCGGCGCGACTTCATCACCGCGGTCGAGCGCTACAACACCGAGATCCGCACCTTCCCCGGTCGCCTGTGGCACAGCGTCCTCTACGGCGACATGCCGATTCGCGAGACCTTCGAGGCCACCGCCGAGAACGCCGATCAGGCCCCCCAGGTGAAGTTTGAATGAGTGATCTTCTACGTATTCCGCTGCTGGCGCTGCTGCTGACGGCGGCGCTTGCCCTTCCGGCCCAGGCGCTTCACGCCCAGCAGCTCGACTTTCCCGAGCTGACCGGCCGCGTGGTGGACCGGGCCGAGCTGCTGGATCCGGCCACCGAGTCGCGCCTGAGCGATATGCTCGCGGCCCACGAAAAAGCATCCACCGAGCAGCTGGTGGTAGTGACGCTGCCGAACCTGCAAGGCGCCAGCATCGAGCAGTACGGCTATCAGCTGGGGCGCCACTGGGGCATCGGCCAGGCGGAGAAGGACAACGGCGCCCTGCTGATCGTCGCGCCCAACGAGCGCAAGGTGCGCATCGAGGTCGGCTATGGCCTCGAGGGGCGGCTGACCGACGCCCAGTCCTCGGTGATCAT
>DATHXP010000433.1:0-4375 GCA_035459605.1 Halomonas sp.
GATCTGAAGCTTTGCCGGGGAGCATGTGCTCGATGCGCTCCCATTGGTCATCACGTAGCATTAGCCGAGGCATAGATCACCGAAAAATGCTGATATTCTAAATCAGCCCGATCTCCATCAGCAATTGTTAACGCACCCTAGCCGTTTCGCCAAATGGCGATGGCAACATTCCGCTGCAGCTTGTTGAAGCCAACCCGGCTGAAGGCGAGGGGGCTATGAATGGCGTCACCTATATTCAGCGCCTGGACACTCAGGGCGGCGTTGCGCCTAACGTCGACTGTGGCACTGATAACGAAGGCGCCACCGCTGTGGTCACTTATCAAGCTGACTATATTTTCTGGACCGCTAACTAAGCGCCCAAGCACTGACGAATATAGAATAAGCTAAGGAAGGCTAGGGACTCGTATCAAGGCTCCCTAGCCGCTATGCTACTGGCAGTGCGACGGCCGCTATCGGCGCGTTACCAGGGAGTGATGATGTGTCTGATGATGGTGGATCAACGATAGCCAACGAATTTGATCATCTTGATGCGCTTACCCGCATTGCTCGTGGCGAACAGGCAGCGCTTTCGCAGCTGTATCAGCAAGAGGGTGCCAAGCTTTTAGGCGTGGTGTACCGCATTGTGAAAGACCGTGGTATGGCCGAGGATATTGTCCACGATGCCTGCTTAAATATCTGGCAGCGTGCTGATAGTTTTGATCCGCAAAAAGGTGCCCCTCGCACTTGGATATTTAGCATAGCTCGCCACCTAGCGCTTAACGCTATTCGCGGGCGCGATCGTCACGTCTACACCGAACTTAACGACCCCCATGAGTTTGCCGAAGATGACACCTTTCAACAGGCTTCCCAAGTTGAGGAAGCGTTTGATTGGCAAACCGGACAGCGCATGGATAAGTGCTTACATCAATTAGAAACCGAACGCCGTAACTGTGTGCTACATGCTTATGTGGATGGCTTGAGCCATGCTGAAATTGCGGCGTATACCGGAACGCCCCTGGGCACGGTGAAGGCCTGGATCAAACGCAGTCTGCTTCGCCTACGGGAGTGTATGGCATGAGCTCTTCAAATGAACCCGATGATCTTCATGCCCTTGCCGGGGAGTACGTGCTGGGCACGCTGTCCATGGCCGAGCGCGAGGCCTTTGAGGCGCGTTTAGTCAACGACCCTGAGCTACAAAAGGCAGTAGCCGCCTGGGAAGAGCGTTTCTTTCCTTATACCGCGATAGTCGACCCCGTCACGCCGTCGGATTACCTGTGGCCGCGCATCGAGCGCAGCTTAAAAGCCTCCGCTGCGCGTTCTCCGGCATCGGCTCCACGCCGCCGATGGGTGCAGAGCCTGCCATTTTGGCGTGGGGTGGCGGGAGCGGGCTTAGCCGCTGCGCTAGCAATGGGCGTGATGCTGACGAACATCACGCCAGCACCGGCAACGCCGGAGTATATGGTGGTGCTGTTAGCGCCGCAAACTCAATCAGCCGGGTGGGTGGTGCAAGCTGCCAACCGCCAGGAAATTCAGCTAATTCCACTGGGAGCCTTTGAGGTGCCAGAGGGCAAGGCGCTGGAGTTCTGGACCAAAGCCGATGATTGGCAAGCGCCGGTCTCACTTGGCCTGGTAGAGCCTGGGCAACCGCTGCGCCTGCGTTTAGACCAGCTACCGCCGCTTGAGAATAATCAGCTCTTTGAACTCACGCTAGAAGACGACACCGGCTCACCCACCGGGTTACCGACGGGGCCGATTGAATTTATTGGCCGCGCGGTCGAGATTTAACGCACAGCGTTATTAACGCTGCTAAAGATCCTTTGATTAGCGCGCGGCGCGTTCCGGGTGGCCTAAAAGAACGTTAAACCCACTTGGAATAGCCGCTCCACGTCACGAATGCGCCGCTTATCAATCACGAACAGAATGACGTGGTCGCCGCTCTCTACCATCACATCCCCATGACCAATGATGACCTCTTTGCCTCGCACAATGGCACCAATGGTGGTGCCTTCAGGTAGGTTGATCTCAGCAATGGTACGGCCCACCACTTTGGAAGACTGCTTATCACCGTGGGCGATCGCCTCGATGGCTTCCGCGGCGCCACGGCGAAGCGAGTGTACATTGACAATATCGCCTCGGCGGACGTGAGTAAGCAGGCTGCCGATGGTCGCCTGCTGGGGGGAGATGGCGATATCGATGTCGCCCCCCTGCACCAAGTCGACATAGGCGGCGTTGTTAATTAGCGTGAGCACCTTCTTGGCGCCCAGGCGTTTTGCCAGCAGCGACGACATAATATTGACCTCGTCGTCGTTGGTCAGGGCACAAAAGATATCGCACTCTTCGATATTCTCCTCTTCCAGCAGCCGCTTGCTGGTGGCGCTGCCGTGTAGTACCACCGTTCGGTCAAGCCGTTCGGAAAGCGCAGTACAGCGCTCTAAGCTGTGCTCGATAATCTTAACCTGATGGCTGTGCTCTAGGTGCTCGGCCAAGCGCTCGCCAATGTTGCCGCCACCGGCAATCACCACCCGTCTAAAATCCCGTTCAACGCGGCGTAGTTCGCTCATTACCGCGCGAATATCGCGCCGTGCGGCCAGGAAAAACACCTCGTCGTCGGCTTCAATCACCGTATCGCCACGGGGAATAATTGGCCGGTTGCGGCGGTAAATTGCCGCCACGCGTGTTTCCACATTGGGCATGTGCTTGGCTAAAAAGGCTAAATCCTGTCCCACCAACGGGCCACCGTAGAACGCCTTGACCGCCACCAACTGCACTAAACCACCGGCAAACTCCAACACCTGCAACGCACCGGGGTGCTCAATCAGGCGGCGAACATGATCCGTGACCACTTGTTCAGGGCTGATCAGTACATCAATAGGAATCGCTTCGTGGGCGAACAACCCCTTACGGGTGAGGTAGGCGGTTGAGCGTACGCGGGCAATTTTGGTAGGCGTGCGAAACAGCGTATGGGCGACTTGGCAGGCGATCATGTTGATTTCATCGGTGTTGGTCACCGCAATCAACATATCGGCGTCTTCGCAGCCCGCCTGACGCAGCACAATGGGATATGACGCCGAGCCCGTCACGGTGCGGATATCCAATTTGGTGTGCAGTTCGCGCAGTTTCGCGCCGTCGGTATCGACAACGGTGATGTCATTCTCTTCGCGGGCAAGGTGCTCCGCCAGGGTGGCACCAACTTGGCCGGCACCCAAAATAATAATCTTCATCGGTGGTTAGATCACTCTGGCGACATGTCACTGAAGATAGTCACCTATCTATAGGGAAGCTGTCGGTAACTGTTTAGCTTATGCAGCCTGATCCAGGTCGTCCTGCCGCATGAATTCGGGCACTTCACCAGCAAATAACTGCTCCAGTGCAGTGTGCGCTGCCAGGCCCTGCTTGACCGCCGTCGAGAGGAAGCTGCGCATCCGACAGAAGATCTCGGCACCTTCCCAGGCGCGGAAACAGCCGGAGATCTTCTGCTGGACCTTGGTCATCCGCAGGTCGCGTTCCCCCTGGTTATTGGTGAAGGGCGCGGCGGGGTCGTCGAGGAAACGCAGCACGTCGTCCTCGTACGCCTGGAGACGTTCGAGCAGGTTGCGTGCCTTGGTACGTTTGGCTCGACCGCGCTTTCCCGGTGGTGGTGGGATCGGTGGCGGACACTCGGTCTCACCCTCTGTCAGGCACTGCCGATAGCGGACTCGCCAGCGTTGCGCCTCTTCGGGCGAGAGCGTGCCACCGGCAGCGTCAACGGCCTGATGCATCTCCAGCAGCAGATCATGCAGCGCCTTGGCCCACGTTTGGTGGTCGTTTTCCCAGGCCGCAGTCAATTCACGCAGGTGATGAGCGTTGCATAGCGCGTGGCGGCAATCCGCGTAGCGGTAGTAAGGCTTCCAGTGATCATGCACCAGCACCCCCTGGACATAGGGCAGGATGCCGATGGCGTCCATGGCCTCCTGGCCGCGCTTGGCGTGAGGCGCCAAGTAGGTCAGGGCGTCATTCGAGGCGCTGTGCAACCAGTAGCGCTTGCCGCCGACCTGCATCCCGGTCTCGTCGGCATGCACGGTTGCCGCTTGCCTCAGCGCTGGGATCGCCCACTCGGCAAACGCCTCGGCGCGCTGATAGGCCTCTTGATTGAAGGCGAACAGCGTGCCGGTGCTCAGCGACAGATCGCACTGTGAGGCCAGCAACGCCTGGATGCGGGCATAGGGCAGCAACTGATACTGCGAGAGATAGACGACATGCGCCTTGAGACGTGGGCCATACTGGATCGGGCGGGTCACGCCGTCGGGAAACGGCGCCACATGGCGCCGCCCGAGATCGTCCTCCAGCACCTCGGCGCGATACTCGGTGACGACGGCCTGGATCACGATGTCTTGCACCTGGCGCGTTTCGATGCCGA
>DATHXP010000434.1:0-10545 GCA_035459605.1 Halomonas sp.
AGAGCCGCGTGGCACGCGCGCTGACAACCCCAACCCGGTAGCGTTTTTCGACACGCGAGCCCGGCAAACAGCGCTTACGTTTCTCACAATAACGTGGCATGAATAATTCTGTGGCCTCACGCGGGCGCGGCTACAGGCGAATTGGCAGCAAAACGACTCGGCGGGCAGCGGAGGAGCCGGGCTCGTCGTGACAGCATGATACTTTTGTGAGGTGTTACACTTCTGAAACAACAGGAGAGATGCGATGATTATTGGAATAGACATGGGTGGAACCCATACGGACGGTGTGATTATTGATAAAGAGAAAATACTAAAAACAGCAAAACGGACCACGGACAGAGAAGACCTGCTGACCACCATCTGGTCCACGCTCCAGGAACTTCTAGAAGGCCGGGATAAAGAAAAAATCTCTAGCATCAACTTGAGCACGACCGTCTCAACGAATGCGATTGTCGAAAACAAGATAAGCCGGGTAGGCATGATAGTTCAAAGTGGACCCGGCCTGAACTATGATTTCAGCAGTGTCGGCGCGCAGATAGAGCACATCGGCGGCTACAGCGACCACCGCGGCACCGTAGTCAGGGAAGTATCCGAAAATGAAATTCATAAAATAAAGCACAGTTTCATTGCACAAAAAATAGAATCCATCGGCATTGTCTGCAAATTTTGCATTAGAAACCCTAGCCATGAAAAGCAGATTTCGAACATGCTGGAGGATAGCTTTGACACCATTACCATGGGTCACAGCCTGTCGGGAAAGCTAAACTTTCCAAGAAGGGTTCACACCGCATATTTGAATTCAGCCGTGCATGAGGCATTCAACACCTTTGCCGACAGCTTTGAGGAATCACTCAAGAGAGAAGGCATTCACGCTCCGGTGCATATACTGAAAGCCGACGGGGGAACCATCAGTCTAGCCACCGCGAGGAATACGCCTGCCGAAACTATCCTGTCGGGTCCAGCAGCCAGTGCCATGGGGCTTAGCGCCTTGTTTTCAGAAAACCAGGACGGCGTACTTCTGGATATTGGCGGGACGACAACCGATATTTTCTTCCTTGCCGACGGCGCTCATTTATTTGAACCCTCGGGCACGAGCATCGACGGCCACAAAACACTCATCAGAGCCATCTACTCCGTGTCCCTCGGTGTCGGAGGCGATAGTCATGTCAGACTGGAAGGTGGTGAAATCAAGATAGGCCCGCAAAGAAAGGGACACCCTATTGCTTTTGGTGGCCGCCACTTGACACCCACTGACGCCATGATTGCTTTAGACAAACTCAATGCCGGCAACAAGAAACAAGCCGTCCTGGCCGTAGAGAAGTTCGCTAAAAAACTTAATATGACTACAAGCAAAGCCGCGAATAAAATACTCTACGAAATGTCCCGCTCAATTAAAGAAAAAACAGACTTTTTATTAGAAAAGATCAATTCGCACCCGGTCTATACCGTCCATGAGCTGCTTGAAAATAAAAAAATAAAACCGCAGTTTATTAACGTTGTTGGCGGGCCTGCCAAAATACTGGCGCCTTTCCTGAAAAACACCTTTGGCTTGGCAGTCCACTATCCAAAACTCTATGAAATTGCCAATGCGGTCGGGGCAGCGCTGGCCAAACCCACGATGGAAATCAACATGTACGTCGACACTGAACGTAGAATACTTTCCGTGCCGAAAGCGGGCATCTATGAAACCATTGATGCAAGCTATGACTTGACTATGGCTGAAAACAGGGCGCTGGAGATTGTCAAGGAAGGCGCCACACAGCCGGGTGGAACCGCCGCTAGCATTGAGGCTGAAATTATTGAATCAAGCAGCTTCAATATGGTCAAAGGCTTCCAGGATATTTCAAAAAATATCAGAGTTAGAGCGCAAACCAAACCCGGATTGACCCATCGGATAACGGAGGAGACATAAATGCTTAAAGCCAGAAAAAAACTGGGGCTCGTCTTCTTTCCCGCTTTTGACTGGGCAATTTCGAAAGCCCACCCCGAGCGTGAGGAGCGACTGCTTTACACGCAGGACCAGCTCTTTGAAGAAGGAATTCAAGATATTGATGGCATCGAGTTCTACAACCCGGTCATCGCCAGTGACAAGGATATTGCCAGGGTCCACTTTGCCGTCCCCGACGCTGCAAGCCGGCTGGCTCATTCACACTATATTGCTGCCGGAGGAGCGATAAAGGCCTACCAGGCCGTCATGGAAAAGGCCGTCGATAAATGCTTTGCCTTGATCAGGCCACCGGGCCATCATGCCCACCGCGTGGTGTATGGAGACCGGGGCTTCTGTGTCGTCAATACCGGCGCTGTTGCGCTGGAACGTATCAGACAAGACTACGGTGACTTGAGAGTTGCTATCGTTGATACCGATGCCCATCACGGCGACGGAACTCAGGATATCTACTGGAATGATAAAGACACCCTCTTTATTTCTTTTCACCAGGATGGGAGAACGCTCTACCCCGGGACAGGCAGTATAGAAGACCTTGGTGGACCCTCCGCCTACGGCTACAACATTAACGTCCCGCTACCGCCGGGGACCGGACAAGAAGGATTCCTGTATATTATTGACAATCTGGTCAAGCCCATTCTGGATGACTTCAAGCCGGATATCATCATCAATTCGGCGGGACAGGACAACCATTACAGCGACCCGCTTGCCAACATGAACTTTACCGCCCAAGGCTACGCTATCCTGAACGACCGGCTCAATCCAGACATGGCAATACTGGAAGGCGGCTACTCCATCGAGAGCGCGCTTCCCTATGTCAACCTGGGTATCATTCTCGCCATGGCGGGCCTGGACTATTCGAATGTCATCGAGCCGGACTATGATGCCGAGGCGTTACAGCAGGACGAGGAGATCACCGACTATATCAAGGAGCTGACCGAAGTGATCACCGGTCTATGGATAAACAGAGAGGCGCTGGCAAAGGAAAAGTTCAAGAACGCAGCGCAGGTGACAAGAGAGCAAAGCATTTATTACGACACCGCCGGAATCATGGAGCATCAGGTGCAGACGTTTACCCGCTGCGACAGCTGCCCTGGCATTGACACCATTGATTCACGCAGTGACAGGGATGACCATATATTTGCTATTACCATCCCCAGAAAAGCGTGCCAGGAATGCATTGATAATGCCTATTCCCTGTATCATGGAACAGATCACAGCGCCTATACGAACATATATTTACAGGATCGCCCGGGCGATGAGTATCTGTTGAGGTAAGAAATCATGGCGCCGGAAGAAGGGGAAAGAGGGCGCAATGGCCAAAAGCGCCCTCTCTTCCTGGGCATTTACTGAAAGGCGGTTTCAGCCCTGGGGTGGCGTTTTCTTGGACGGCTCTTGCGGCTCATGGTCCAACGCTGACGAAGCCTTCTCCGGCGCCTCGGACGCCGCTGGCTCTGCAGCGGCACCCTCTGCGGCGGCTTCCAGCGTCGCGTCGTCTCCCACGGCACTTACCGGGGCGCCCAGCGCTTCTTCCAGCGCAACCACCTGTTTTTCCAGCGCCTCGACCCGGGCGCGGGTGCGCTGCAGCACGTCCATCAGGATGTCAAAGTCTTCCCGCGACACCAGCTCGAGCCGGTCGAAGGCGCCGCGCACAATCTGCTGAATGCCCTTCTGGGCCTCTTCCGGCGCCTGCGAAACATCCTGCAGGCGCTCTCCAACCTGCTGCGCCAAGCGGCTTAAGCGATCCTGACTGATCATGTTGCGGTCTCCTGATCGTTTATCATGACTGCTGACAGGATACCCAAGGCCCGTCGCTGATGCACCAGCCTTGTCGAGCCGAATATAGCCGTGACACTGCGCTGATGCCGTCAGGCCCCGCTCATCTTATCTGCCATCAGCGCGTCCAGCGCGGCGCGATAGCCCCGGCTGCCGAGCCCGGCAATCACGCCGTCGGCGCGCAGCGAGACGTAGGAGTGATGGCGAAACGCCTCGCGTCGGTGCACGTTGGAGAGATGCACCTCGATGACGCGGCCTTCGAAGGCGTTGAGGGCGTCGAGAATGGCCACCGAGGTGTGGGTGTAGGCGGCAGGATTGATGATGATCGCCGCCGTGCCATCGAGCCGCGCAGCCTGAATCCAGTCGATCAGCTCACCCTCGTGGTTGCTCTGGCGGCAGTCGGCCTCCCAGCCCCCCAGCAGCGCCTGTTCGCGCAGCCCGCTGTCGATATCGGCCAGGGTTTCATGACCGTAGATCTCGGGCTGACGCCTGCCCAACAGGTTGAGATTGGGGCCGTGCAGAACCAGTACCTTGTTCATATGCGCTTCCTGGATGCAGATGGATAGATTGGCGGAGTGTTGATGATCGCATCACTGCGCCGCGGGCGTCAGCAGCCGCTGCCACACGCCGAGTACCGCCTGGCGGTGCTCGGCAAAGGCCGCCGCATCGGTCTGGGCGGGCCGGTCGGTCAGCGACGCGCGATGGGCGGCGCTGCGCAAAGCCAGATAGGCCGCGCGCAGCCCCTCGGCCTCGTCCGGCGCAAGCCTGCCGCTGGCCTCGAGTGTGTCGAGAATGCGCATGTTGTCGCTCCACGCGAGCAGCGCCGGAGCGTCATGGGCCATGGCCAGCACCGCGTACTGGCACACAAACTCGATATCCACCATGCCCCCCGGGTCGTGCTTGAGATCGAAGGCTCCGGGCCCGGCCCTGCCACCCAGATGCTGGCGCATCTTGTCGCGCATCTCGACCACCTCGCGGCGCAGTGCCGCCAGTTCTCGCTCACGTCCGAGCACCTCGGCGCGAACCTGCGCGAAACGCTCGGCCAGCGTTTCTTCGCCGGCCACCACCCGCGCCCGCACCAGCGCCTGGTGCTCCCAGGTCCAGGCTTCCTTGCGCTGATACTCGGAGAAAGAGCTGATGCTGGCGACCAGCAGCCCCGCGTTGCCGGAAGGGCGCAGGCGCATGTCCACCGCGTAGAGGCTGCCGGTAGGCGTGACGGCGGTCAGCAGGTGAATGATCCGCTGGCCGAGCCGGGTAAAGAACACCGCGTTGTCGATGGGCCGGGCGCCGTCGGTGGCCCCCTGGTTTGCCCCGTCGTGCAGAAACACCAGGTCGAGATCGGAGCCGTAGCCAAGCTCGATGCCGCCCAGCTTGCCGTAGCCGACGATCAGAAAATCCGGCTGCTGGCCGCTGCGCGAGCCGTCGTGGCGCTCGGGAAAACCGTGCTTGCGGGTCAGGTGCTTCCAGGCCATGGCCAGCACGGCCTCGAGGATCGCCTCGGCGATATAGGTCAGGTAGTCGCTGACCTTCATCAGGTGCCGGGTGCCGGCAATGTCGGAGGCCGCCACGTGCAGCACCTGGGCGTGCTTGAAGACGCGCAGCGCCTCCAGCTGGGCCTCTTCGTCGTCTTCGGGAATCCGGCCCAGCGCTTGACGCAGCTCGTCGCCCAGCCGCCGGCGATCCGCCGGCGTGTAGAGCGTCTCGGGGGTCAGCAGCTCGTCGAGCAGAATCGGGTGGCGCGCCAGCTGCTCGGCGATCCAGGGGCTGGCGCTGCACAGCCGCATCAGGTGATCGAGAGCATCGGGATTCTCACGCAGCAGGGCCAGATAGGCGGTGCGCCGCAGCACCGCCTCGATCAGCGGCAGCACGCCGACAAGCCCGCGGTCCGGCGACTCGCTTGCCGCCGCGGCATCGAGCAGCATCGGCATTAGCGCCTCGAGCCGCGCGTAGCCGATGCGCTGCATGGACTGCACCGCGCGGGAGTCGCGCAGCGTGCGCAGCCGCCGCAGGCTGTCGGCGGGATGCGCAAAGCCGCCTCGGGCCAGCAGCGCACAGGCCTCGTCCTCGGGCAGATCATCGCGCCACAGCACGCGCCACTGCTCCAGCGCCACGTCGTCCGCGGCCTGCCCTTCTCCCTCGATTTCATCTTCGGGGTCGGCGATCACCGCGTCGAAGTGGCGGCGCACCCGCTCATGCAGAGCGTCGAGGGCCGCGCTGAGCGCGCCCCAGTTCGGCTCCCGCATGGCAAAGGCGACGCGGCGGCGCTCTTCGTCGTCATCGGGCAGCGTCTGGGTCTGGCGGTCTTCCCGGGCCTGCAGCGCGTGCTCGAGGTCGCGCAGATAGACGTAGTCCGGGGTCAGCTCGTCGGTGACGCGGGGCGGCAGCAGGTTCAGCGCCGGCAGCTGCTCCAAGGCGACCTTGAGCGAGGTGGTCTGCAGCTCGGTGTCGCGCCCGCCGCGAATCAGCTGGAAGGCCTGGACCACGAACTCGATCTCGCGGATGCCGCCCCGGCCCAGCTTGATATTGCTCTGCATGCCCCGGCGGCGCACTGCGCGATTGATCATCGCCTTGAGTTCGCGCAGCGACTCGATGGCGCCGAAGTCGATGTACTTGCGATACACGAAGGGGCGCAGGGTCTCGAGCAGCTCGTCCCCGGCGGCGAGATCGCCGGCCACCGGCCTGGCCTTGAGCAGGGCGTAGCGCTCCCACTCCCGGCCCTGATCCTGATAGTAGGCGGCCAGGGAGGCGAAGCTGCCGACCAGCGGCCCGCCGTCGCCCAGCGGGCGCAGGCGCATGTCGACGCGAAACACGAAGCCGTCGACGGTCATCGCATCCAGCGCGCCGATCAGCTTTTGCCCCAGCTTGGTAAAGTATTCCTGGTGATCCAGCGAACGGCGCCCGCCCCGGGTCTCGCCCGCCGCGGGGAAGGCAAAGATCAGGTCGATATCCGAGGAGAGGTTGAGCTCGCCAGCCCCCAGCTTGCCCATGCCCAGCACCACCAGCCGCTGGGGGCGCCCGTCGGGCCTTACCGCCGGCTGCCCCCAGCGCGCCGCCAGATGCGCTTCGAGCCAGCCCAGCGCTTCCTCAAGGCAGGCCTCGGCCAGCCGCGACACCGCCGCCGCCGTGGCCCACATATCGACCCCCGGCGGGCGCGTCAGATCGCGCCACACGATGCCCAGCATGCGCGCCCGGCGGAAACGGCGCAGCGCGGCGTGCAGCCCGGCCTCGTCCTCGACCCGCGCCAGACGCTCGGCCAGCGCCTGGCGCAGGTCGGGCAGCGGGCGCGCAAGCTCGCCCGAGGCCTCCAGCTCAAACAACCAGTCCGGGTAGCGCACCAGGGATTCCAGCGCGAAATCAGAGATCACAAGCACCCGGGCCAGCTCGGCGCGGCGCGCGGCGGACAGCGCTTTCCAGCGCTCGCCGGGGGCGGGCTTTTTCTGCATCTCGGCAAGGCTGTCGGCCTGCGCGATGGCGCCCTGCAGGCGCGACCAGGCGCGCGCCAGCGCATCGCCCAGCGACTCGGGTATGGCATCCAGCGGCAGGAAGTCATCGGGCAGGGCCATGGCAGCTCGCTTGCGGAAGGAAAGCAGCCTCAGCATACCCAAGCAAGGGCGCATACCACCAGCCGCGGCATATCACCCCATCAAGCGCGCCACGAGCAGTATGCCCCAGGTCAGCCCGGCGGTGGCCAGCGCCAGCATCACCGCCGCCGAGCCGATGTCCTTGGCGCGCCCGGACAGCTCGTGGTGCTCCGGGCCGATGCGGTCGACCACGTTTTCCACTGCGCTGTTGAGCAGCTCGACAATCAGCACCAGCAGACAGCTGCCGATCAGCAGGATCCACTCCACCGGCTCGCGGCCCAGCCAAACGGCCAGCGGCAGCAGGATCACGCACAGCGCCAGCTCCTGACGAAAGGCGGCTTCGCTGCGAAACGCGGCCCGCAGCCCCCTGAGCGAATAGCGGGTAGAGTTGACCAGGTGGCGAAAACCGGTGCTCCGGGGGGCAGGCGTGTTATCTGGCGACATCTTGCAGCTCCTGGCGCAGCCTCAAGGCCGTTATCAGTTAGAATTGATCATCGGCTCAAGGTCGGTGGCGATGCTGTCGATCACTCTGGACCAGCTCAGGTAGGGCGTGGAGGCCGTGCCGTTCACCAGCACCGTGAATACCCCCCAGCGGTTGGAGCGGGTGCGAAAGTAGCCGGTCATGGCGCGCACGGCGATCGGCTGATTGAGCGTGCCGGTCTTGAGCATGACGCTGCGCTGAAAGGTTGGCGAACCGCGCTGGATGAAGCGCATGACCCCGTTTTCCGGCGACTGCAGACCCGCGATAAAGCTCGGAAACAGCGAAGGGCGCTTGAACATGCTTTCCAGCATCGCGTTGGCGCCGGCCGCCGTGGTGCGATTGCTGGTTGTCAGTCCGCTGCCGCTGTCAAGCGTCAGCGGGCCGTGGCCGGGCAGGCCCCGGGCAAAGGCGCTGACCGCCGCTCCGCCCTGGGCAAGCTCGGGGCGCGACGCATCGACAAGGTTCAGCGCCAGCATGTCGGCCATGAAGTTGTTGGAGTAGTTGAGCGTTCTCAGCAGCAGCTCTTGCAGCGGCTTGCCGTCAACCGCCGCCAGCCGGCGCGCGTCCGACGGCGGGCGGCGGGTGCTGGTCGCATAGCCGTCACGCACCGCAATGCCCGCCTGGGTCAGCATGTCCAGCAGGATCTCACCGGTCTGGGCCGCCGGGTCGGCGCTGGCGCGATACAGCTTTCGCGGATAGGCATTGGTGGAAATCTGGCCTGAAACGCGCAGCACCTCGCCGGCCGCATCGCTGTCGCGACGCGCCGACAGCTCGGTGCCGCTGTTGGCGGCGCGCGTCTGTACGCTGCTGTCGATGCGCGGCAGGCGCAGCTTGCTGTCGCAGCTGGTGACCCTGGCCGGCTGACCGGCCAGCCTGGCCGGCGCCACCTCCACGCACCAGCTGCCGTAGTTGACCCCGGCCGAGCTGAGCAGGGCGCTGTAGGCGTTGTCGGAGCTTTCCCGGGCGCGGCAGCGATCCGTCGTCAGGCACTCCACCGGACCGAAGCGCCACTGGCTGATCACCAGCCGGCCGCTGACCTCGCGCACGCCGGCCTGGTACAGGCGCTGGGTCAGCCGCCACAGGTCTTCGGTGGTCAACGCCGGATCGCCGCCGCCGTCAAATATCAGATCGCCCAGCAAAACGCCGCTGTCATCCGGTTTGGCCCGGCTGACCAGCCGCGTGGTGAAGCGGTGCTGCGGCCCTAGTTTGTCCAGCGCCGCCGCCGCGGTATACACCTTGGTCACCGAGGCCGGCGACAGCTCGCGGGACGGGGCAATGCTGCCCAGCGTGCGACCGGGCTCGGCACCGATGGGCAGCAGGCGAACCTCGGCGCCCACCCGATAGCCCTCTTTCTCAAGCGCCGAGAGAGAGGCCAGGCCGCCGGCTGTGGCGCCAAGGGGCAGCCACAGCAGCAGCAAAAAACATAGCAACAGCGGGCGATACGACATGACGATATCCTGTCAGTGCCTGGTTGAGGGTGCGGCAGCCTACGCGCAGCGCCGCAGCGTTTCGATCGGCGCCCGTTCGGCGCACTGCTGATGGGATTGCTAATGGGGAGCAACCGACGACCACAGCTGAATGATCAGCACGCCGCCGACGATCATGCTCATGCCCAGCAGCGCCGGCAGATCCGGACGCTCGCCATACACCACCACGCCGACCAGGGTCACCAGCACGATACCCAGCCCCGCCCAAATGGCGTAGGCCACCCCCACCGGCAGGCTGCGCAGCACCAGCGCCAGCAGGTAGAAGGCCAGCCCATAGCCCAGCACCACCGTCAGGCTGGGCCACAGCCGAGTAAAGCCCATGGATGCCTTGAGGGCCGAGGTGGCCACCACTTCGGCGACGATGGCCAGCGCCAGAAACACATAGGTCATGCAGAATTCCTCGCCGCCAGCCGCCGCAGCATGACGCGGTCGAACAGGGTATTGAATGCCATGGCATAGAGCAGGAAGAAAACGAGAAAGCCAATATCCATCAGCAGGGCGTCAACCAGGCCGATCTTCAGCCACCAGGCGATCAGCGGCACGGTCGTGGTCAGCAGCCCCAGCTCGAAGCCGACGGCCTGAGCCAGACGCTGCATGACGCTGCGCCGGCGGCTGGGCACCCAGACATCGAAGAATCGATTCCATATCAGGTTCCATAGCATGGCCAGGACAGAGATAGCCGCCGCCAGGCCGCCAATTTCCAGCATCCCGTGACCGCTCAACCAGCTGGCCAGCGGCGTAACGCTAAGCAGACCGCCCGCTTCAAACAGCGACATATGCGCGACTCTCTCTTTCCAGGAGCGCATTGCAAACCTCCCAAGCCTTTGTTTTATAAATTTTCTACTCAATAATCCGTGCTCGTCATGAGCGCATGCTGAACGTGCGATACTGCATGTTAGCAGCACTTAAGAAGCACTTATGCACAGTCCGCTGACGTCAAAAGACTGTGGATAAAAACAGCTCGGGGCGATATGGCAAGCTCGCCACCAGCCGCCACAGCGGCTGCCCGCTGCGATGGTACTTCTTCTCGAAGGGGCTTAGATAGGCGCTATCCAAGTCAACGTCATCCGCGCAGGCGCTGGCCGGCCGATAGCGCTCGACCTCTGCCTCAAGCCCCGTCGCCTGGCGCAGCGCCAGGGCGAATTCCTCGACGTATATCCGCCAGTTGGAGCGCAGCTCGAGCCGACCGCCCAGCGCCAGTATGGCCGGAAACACCGGATGCCCCTGCCAGCGCATCTTGAGATGGCGCGGCTTGGGATAGGGGTTGGGATAGAG
>DATHXP010000435.1:0-1865 GCA_035459605.1 Halomonas sp.
ATGCGCCGGTCGACCCGCTCGCTCATCGGCTCCTCGAACGTCTTGAGCGTGTTGACCCACACCTTGTGGCGGCGGTGCGAGGTAAAGCAGTGAATCGCATAGTCGTCACCGCACCCGGCCAGACCGTGGCCGAGCACCAGCAGCGCCTCCTTTTCCACATCCAGCACCCGCCGATCCTCGAGCCAGGCGTCCGTGGAGAGCGACACGTCCACCAGAATCGACACCGCCAGGTCCCGCGCCTGCTGGCGCGTGTCGAGATACACCCGGTCGCTGGACTCGCCCCTGGCGGCCAGGTCGCAGCGCGCGCGAATCGCCGCGTCCATGTCCAGATCAAAGCCGTCGAGCTGGCCGCGCAGGACTTCACGTCGCGGACGCAGCGCCTCGAACTCCCGCCGCACCCGACGGATGCGGCGTCGCGTCGTTTCGTCCGGCGACCACTCTTCACCCTCCTCGCTCTGCAGATCGGTCAGGACCGCGCAGTGATCCGGCAGATACGCCTGACTGCGATGATTCCACTCGGGATAAAGGTGTTTACCGCGCAGGCGCTCGCCGGCGATGGCTTCCGGCGCCAGGTCAAGATCCATCTTAAGCTGCGAGGCGGCGCGCTGCTGATGGGGGCTCAGGGTGATTTCCTCCATCTCCTCGGCAACACTGCGCGCGTTCTCGTCCTCCTCGTCATCCACCCGGCGGTTGAGGTTCACCATTTCCGAGAAGGAGCGCATCTTGTCGAAGGGGTTGAAGATCAGCGAATCTTTGCGCTCCGCCTGATCCTGCCGGCGGCGTTCGGCCTTGCGCTTGCCCTGGATAGCCGCTTCGGTCTGACGGTCGCTGGGGGGCTCGTCGTCCCCCTCGGGGCGCGTCTCGCCTCGCGTGCCCAGCTCAACGACCTGGGCCCACAGCGGCACCGGCAGCGGCGGGCGGTAGCCGCGCGGCGCTTGAAAATCCTGCAGAGAGACGGCGGGGTCATTGACCGCCTCGGCCAGCCAAACAGCCTCACCGTCCAGCGCTCGGGAATCGCCCAGCAGGCTGAGCACAGCGGCTTCAACGGCGGCCTCGGTGGGCGGCAGGCGCCGTTCGGGGCGCACGTCCAGCAGCGCCTGGCACAGTCGAGCATAGCGCTCGCGCAGCCCGGGAAAGCGCGCTTGAGCTCGCCGACTCGCCGCCACGGCTTCGCGCAGCCAGGCCAGGTCCTGGCGCAGCGGATCGTCATGGCGGGGGACGCGGTGCGCCACGGCAAGAAACGCCGCCAGCCAGAAATAGAGGTCGCGGTTGAGCGCCGCCTCGGCAAACAGGTCGATGCTGGGCGGCAGCAGCAGGTTCTCCTCGTCCCGGCGCGCCAGGTCGAGCGTTTCCTCGTCAAACCCCAGCCGCTGGCGCAGGCTGAGCCGATGCGACGAGCTGCGCGCAGCAATCGCCGCCACTTCGAGGCCCGCCTCGCCGCCGCTGGCGCGGAAGAAGACGCCCAGCACTCCGCGCAGCGCCTCGAGATGCACCGCCGCTTCGGGGTGACGCGGATAGCTCGCCGCCCCCGAGGCCCAGCGATGCCAGTGACGACCGACGAACTCTTCGACCTCGAGAAAGTCCAGCTTGCTCATAGGGTTAAAATCCCGTTACCCGCCGAAGGTTGCCCGAATCGCTTCGAGCAGCCCTTCCTGCACATCGTCATCGTCTGACAGCGGTTCCACCAGCGTTGCCCTGGCCGCCTCCATGATGGGCATGCCGGCCACGATCAGGGTGGCGCAGTAGACCAGCAGACGGGTTGATACACCCTCTTCCAGATCCTGGCCCTTCATGTCGCGCAGCCGCACGGCCAGGTTGACCAGGGCGCTGCAGCGGTCCGCCGACAGCCCGCTTTCCCGGGCCAC
>DATHXP010000436.1:0-2891 GCA_035459605.1 Halomonas sp.
CCAGGGCAAAGGATCTGGTCGCCGTCGCGCAGCAGGCCGCGCACCTTGTGCTCGATTTGCAGGACCCGGTCGCAGGATTCCGCTTGATAACTGCCCCGGGAGCAGGTATGACGATTGTGCACAAAGCTGCGGCTGCCCGTGTGTCAGTTTTCACCCATATAGAGCCATTCCGTTTTCACCTTAATGGAACCAGGGTGTTTTCACTCTAATGGAGCCACTTCGTTTTCACCGTAATGGAGCCACCCGGCGAGTGGCCCGGCATCGGTAGAGGTCGTTTTTCGGGCTCGAACCACTGACTGGACCGGATACGCTCGCGGTTTTGACCGCGGGGCGTATCCATGGCCAACAAGAGGTTCGAGATGTACGAGTATCGCAACATCCTGGTGCGCATGCGCCAGGGGGATTCCGACCGGGCGCTGGCCAAGGCCGGACTGATCGGGCGGCCCAAGGCCAAGGCGCTGCGCGCCGTGGCGGAAGCCCAGGGCTGGCTGGATCCGGCCACGCCACTGCCGGATGATTCGGTGCTGGCCGAGGTCCTGGCCCGGCCCAAGGCGGTCGCCCAGGCGAGCTCCTGCGTGGCGCCGTATCGATCGATCGTCGAAGACTGGCTGGAACAGAACATCCAGTGCCGGGCGATCCATCAGGGCCTGGTGCGCCTGCACGGGTTCGCCGGCAGCTACTCGTCGGTCTACCGTTTCATCCAGTCCCTGGATGACAAGGCCCCGAAGGCCACCTGCCACTTGGACTTCGCGCCCGGCGAGGCCGCCCAGATCGATTTCGGCAGCGGGCCGGTGCTGGTGGACCCGCGCACCGGGGAGCAGATCAAGACCTGGTTCTTCCTCATGACCCTGTGCTGGAGCCGCCACCAGTACGCCGAGATCGTGACCGACCAGACGGTGGATACCTGGCTGGCCTGCCACCGCCGCGCCTTCGAGTGGTTCGGTGGGGTCGTGGGCAAGGTCATCATCGACAACCCCAAGTGCGCCATCACCAAGGCCTGCTTCCGCGATCCGACCGTGCAGCGCGCCTATGCCGAGTACGCCGAAGGCTTCGGCTTCAAGATCGACGCCCTGCCGCCCCGGGAGCCGAAGAAAAAAGGGCGCGTGGAATCGGGAATCAAATACCTGAAAAGAGGCTTCCTGCCGCTTCGCAGCTTCCGGGATCTCACCGACGCCAACCGCCAGCTCCATGACTGGATCCTGGCCGAGGCCGGCAACCGGACCCACGGCTCGACCCATGAGAAGCCGCTGACCCGCTTCGCCATCGAGCGCGACTGGCTGGCGCCCTTGCCGGCCTGCCCGCCGGAAGTGGCCACCTGGGCCAAGGTCAAGGTCCATCGCGACGCCCATGTCCAGTTCACCAAGTGCCTGTACTCCGTGCCCTTCCGGCTGATGGGCCAGACCCTGTGGCTCAAGGCCACCCCGGCCACGGTGCGGATCTACCGCGATCACGAGCTCGTCGCCACGCACCCGCGGCTGTTCAAGCCCGGCAGCCGGTCCACCATCGATGACCACCTGCCCCCGCAGGCGCTCGCCTACAAGCTGCGCGACCCCCAGTGGTGCCTCAAGCAGGCCGAGCGCATCGGTCCGGCCTGTCGGGCCCTCATCGAGCAGCTGTTCGCCCACAAGGTCCTCGACAACCTGCGCGCCGCCCAGGGGATCGTGCGCTTGAACCACACCTACGGCGCCACCCGCCTGGAAGCCGCCTGCCAGCGGGCGCTCGACTTCGATAACCCGCGCTACGGCACCGTCAAGACCATCCTCCAGAAAGGCCTCGACGGCGTGCCCACGCCCGAGCAGGCCTTCGATGCCCTGGCCGACAGCTACACCGGCCGCGGGCGCTTCAGCCGTCCCACCCATACCTTACTGAAACACTGAACAGGAGAATCCAATCCATGAATCCGATGCCAGAACTGGCCCCTATGCTCAAGCAGCTGCGCCTGTCCGGAATCCTCGACTCGCTCGAGGCCCGCAACAAGCAGGCCATCGAAAAGAAGATGGCCTATACTGAGTTCCTGTCCCTGCTCATCTCCGACGAGGTCGCCCGCCGCGAGCAGAAGAAGTTCTCGCTCAGGCTGCGCCGCGCCGCGTTCCGCTCCCACAAGACGCTCGATCAGTTCGACTTCTCCTTCAACCCAAAAATCAACTCGGCCCTGATCCAGGAGCTGATGACCGGCCGGTTCATCGATGAGAAGGTCGCGGTGCTCATCGTCGGGCCTTGCGGCACCGGCAAGAGTCACATCGCCCAGGCCATCGGCCACGGTGCCGTACGCCAGGGCCATGACGTGCTGTTCACCTCCCAGTCCCAGCTGCTCGGCAATCTGCATGCCGCCCGCGCCACGGATAACTATAACCGGCGCTTCCAGGCTCTGACCCGGATACCGCTTCTTATCATCGATGACTTTGGGCTCAAGCCGCTGCGCCCACCCCATGACGAGGACTTCCATGACCTGGTCGCCGAGCGATACGAGCGCGGTGCCACCGTGCTCACCAGCAATCTGGACTTCGGCGAATGGGGCGATGCGTTTCCCAATCAGTTGCTTGGTGCCGCCACCTTGGATCGGCTCCGGCATGGCGCCTATCGTGTCGTGCTCGACGGGAAAAGCTATCGCTCACCCCGGCCCCTGGAATCAAACCTTGATCCCAAGGCGAAAGCCGGAAAATAATCACCCGGTTCGGGCCCGAAAATGACCCTTCAAAGTGGCTCTATTAACCCGAAAACGGGTGGCTCCTTTAGGGTGAAAAATGACAACGCTCGCATTCCTCGATACAGTCTAGCCAGTACTGCTGGCGCGTCGTCAGCGCCGATCGCTTCTCGCTCATCGCCTTGCCCTCGTTCTCGAAACGCGCGACGCTATACCGAACGAGAGCGACGAGAGAAGGGCGGCGTCT
>DATHXP010000437.1:0-2605 GCA_035459605.1 Halomonas sp.
AGCGGTGGTTTGTGCGAGCGTGTCGATGATGTCCTGCGTGTCGCGGACGCGAAAATCGTCGTCCATGTCTGCGCCAATGCGCCGGCGCTGGCGCAGCAGCGACTCGGCATCGCTGCGAACCCGGGCGCTGGTGCCTTCCTGCAGCGCGGAGAGGTAGATGGCCGTGACGTCCAGACTGCCGGTCAGGCGTCTTTGAACGGCCTTGATCGGCATGAGAATGATGCGGTCGGGGTCCTGTCCCATCGACAGGCCCTTGGTTTCGAGAATGCCGATGACGCGGCAGGCGGTCCGTCCGACTCTCAGCGTGGAGCCAAGCGGCTCACGTTGAAGGTACATTTCGTCGACGACGGTTTGTCCGAGAATGCACACGGCGGCGCCCGAGGCCAGCTCCTCGGGCTCGAACTCCCGTCCGCTGGCCACGGGGTGGTTACGAACGCTGAAGTATTCGTTGGTCGTGCCTTCCACGCTGATGTTTTCGTTGGCGTTGCCGAAAACCACGGTGACATTGCTCGAAACGGCCGGCGCCACGCTGATGCCGGGAATCTCGCGCCGCACCGCGTCGACATCGGCCATCTCAAACGCTTCGGCCGCGGTGCGCACGCCGCCGGGACCGCGCTGTATGGTACCGGGCAGAACAAACAGCAGGTTGGAGCCGATGCTGGCAATCTGCTCGGTCACCGAGCGCGTTGCCGACTGGGCAAGATGGACCATGGCAATCACGCTGGCCACGCCGATGATGACGCCCAGCGTCGTCAGAAAGGAGCGCAGCTTATTGCGGGCAATGGCCTGGACGGCCATCAGCAGCGTGTCGAGCGGGTTCATGCCAGCACCTCAGCGGGCGGGCCATCGCGTCTGAGCTTGCCGTCGACAAAATACAGAACGCGTTCGGCGTAAGCGGCAATGGCCGGCTCATGGGTGACCATGATGATGGTGATATTGCGCTCGGCGCGCAGTCTGACCAGCTGGTTCATGATCTCGGCGGCGGTGCGGGTATCAAGGTTTCCGGTCGGCTCATCGGCCAGCAGCACCGGCGGCCGGGTTACCAAGGCGCGGGCGATGGCGACGCGCTGCTGCTGTCCGCCCGACAGCTGGCTGGGGGCGGCAGCGCCCCGACTACCCAGCCCGACCAGCTGCAGTGCATCGAGGGCGAGCTGACGCCGGCGGGCGCGCGAAACCCCCTCGTAGATCAGCGACAGCTCGACGTTGGCGATGGCGCTGGCTCGCGGCAGCAGGTTGTAGCTTTGGAACACGAAGCCCATGTACTTTCGCCGCAGAAGGGCAAGTTCGTCACGGCTGAGGGTGCTGACATCGACACCGCGAAACCAGTACTCACCGGCGGTGGGCACGTCCAGGCAGCCGAGCATGTTCAGGCAGGTCGATTTGCCCGAGCCGCTGGGGCCCATGACGGCAACAAACTCCCCGGCCCGGATGCTCAGGTCGACGCCGTCGAGAGCGCGCACTTCGGTCGGCCCCTGGCCGTAGATCTTGTAGATTTGGCGCATCCGCAAAATGACCGGCGCTTCGTCAAGCGTGCTTGCAGCGGAGTCGCGCAGGGCCCGTCTGGAGCTCAATCTCATTTCTGGCTCATGCCGACCAGCACTTCATCGCCAACCGACAGCGTATCGCCAAGTATCTCGGTATACAGGCCGTCGGTATAGCCGGTGCGGACCGGGACGCGCTCCGGCTGACCGTCGCGCAGCAGCCACAGGCTGTTGCCTTGTCTGCTGCCACTGCTGCTGGAGCCGCGCGTGCCGCCCGGACCCATCATGAAGCCGCCGCTGGCCTGACCGTCGCTGGGCGGCTGGAAGCGAAGGGCCATGTTGGGCACACGGACGACCCGCTCACGCGTGCCGGTGGTAATGGTTGCCGTCGCCGTCATGCCGGGCAGCAGATCTTCGTCGGAATTGTCGACGCCCAGCACCGTGGTGTAGGTGACCACGTTGCTCTCGATGGTCGGATAGAGATAGACGCGCACCACCACGGCCGCAAACTCTCGGCCGGGCCAGGCGTCGACGTTAAAGGTCGCCGGCTGTCTGGGCTCGACCAGCCCCACATCGGCCTCGTCGAGAGACACGTGCAGCTCCATCTCACGCAGATCCTCGGCCAGAATGAACAGCTCCGGGGTCTGGAAGCTTGCCGCTACGGTGTTGCCGGGCTCGACGTTACGCTTGAGGACCACGCCGTTGATGGGTGAAGTGATCACCGCCTTGGCCAGGCGCGTGCGGCTGGCCGATACGGACGCCTCCGCTTCGCGCACCGAGGCCTGCGAATAGCTGACCCGCGCGATCGCTCGCTTGGCAGCAGCGTGGGCGGTATCGAGCTCGGCGCGAGAGGCCAGGTTGCGCTCCACCAGCCGAGTCAGGCGTCGCTCATCGATGATGGTTTCCTCCAGCGTGGCCTGCGCTTCGGCCACTGAGGCCTGGGCCAGCGACAGCTGCGCCTCGCTCTGGACCAGATTGACCTCCAGCTCTTCGGTATCGAATCGGGCCAGGATATCGCCTATCGCGACCGGATCGTTCTCGATGACGAGCACCTCGCGGATCAGACCCGAGATCTCGGCGCCGACGGTGACTTCACTGCGGGGTTCGAGATTGCCGGTGGCGGT
>DATHXP010000438.1:0-1937 GCA_035459605.1 Halomonas sp.
ATCACGATACTTGCCGGTACCCACCAGCAGGCGTGACGAAAACTCGTACCCGGCGATGCGCAGGGGGCCGTCCTGATAGTAGTCGGTCATGGGGTCTCCCTTGACTAGGGTGGCGCTAGCCGCCGCCGATGGCATGAACGATCTCGACGCGGTCGCCCTCGGCCAGACGCGTGGCCGGGTGGGCGCTCCTGGGGACGATATTCTCGTTCACTTCGACGGCGATACGGCGTTCGGCCAGGCCCAGAGTATCGATCAGTCCGGCGACCGTGACCTCGCGTTCGACGCGATGCACTTCGCCGTTGAGCTGTATTTGCATGTCATCCTCATCCGGTCAGTACATTCAGAGGCCATATTATAGCGTTTCGCGCGCGTGCCGGGTACGTTGCGCGCGCGGAGTATCGATAATCGTCATTTCACAAGAGAGAAGCCACGTGCGGGATCGCAGCTGGCGACGGCCTGGCGGTCAGCGTGGCCCGCGCTCAGTCGCTGTCCGGCAGCACATAGGTGGCGGTCACCACCGCCGCGGGCTCTTCCTCACCGCTGGAGAACAGCAGCACCTCGCCCACCGCCAGGCGGCGGCCCAGCTTGAGGATGCGGGCATTGGCGATCAGGTCGCGATCGCCCCGCGGCCGGCGCAGAAAGCGGCAGTGCAGATCGCTGGTGACCGCCATCGGCTCGGGGCCGACCTGCGCCAGAATGGCCACGTACAGGCACACATCCGCCAGCCCCATCAGGGTCGGACCGGAGACGCTGGCGCCGGGACGCAGATGCTCGTCCTCCACGGCCAGACTCATGGTGGCGCGCATGTGGTCGACGGCTTCGATGGTGCCGACGCGCTGGGGAAAGATGTCGTCGAGGAAGTCTTCGATGGCAGAAGCGGTCATCACGGTCATGGGGCACTCCCTATCCTGATAGTGACAAGCGGCGGCAAGCCGGGGCAAATGGCCGACGCTCCCACGATAGCCGAGCTTGAGCGCCGCGCACAGCCCCAACAACATCGCCCCCCGTGGGTCAATCCCACGGGGGGCGATAGACGCCGGGCTCATCGAACGTCTTGCCGGGGCGATAGCCTGCCGCTATCTGGTCTTGTGCAGCGCACGCCAGTAGTGCAGCAGCGGCTCGGTGTAGCCGGACGGCTGCGAGAGCCCCTTGAAGATCAGATCCGACGCCGCCTTGAAGGCATCCGAGGCGGCAAAGTCTGCGCTCATGGGCGTGTAGGCCGGATCGCCCTCGTTCTGCTTGTCCACGACCTTGGCCATGCGCTTAAGCGTCTCGCGTATCTGGGCCTCGTCCGCCACGCCATGCAGCAGCCAGTTGGCCAGATGCTGGCTGGAGATGCGCAGGGTCGCGCGGTCTTCCATCAGCCCCACGTCGTGAATATCCGGCACCTTGGATACGCCGACGCCCTGCTCGACCCAGCGCACCACATAGCCAAGAATGCCCTGGCAGTTGTTGTCCAGCTCCTGCTGGCGCTCTTCGTCCGACCAGTCGGCGGACTCGGCGACCGGCACCGTCAGCAGGCCGTCAAGCAGCTCGTCGCGCAGGGCCGCTTCATCCTCGGACTCCAGCTCGCGCTGGACGTCTTCGACGTCGACCTGGAGATAGTGCAGGGCATGCAGGGTAGCGGCGGTCGGCGACGGCACCCAGGCCGTATTGGCACCGGCCCGGGGATGGCCGATCTTTTCTTCCAGCATGGCGGCCATCAGGTCCGGCATGGCCCACATGCCCTTGCCGATCTGGGCGTGGCCGCGCAGTCCGCAGGCCAGACCCACCAGCACGTTGCTGCGCTCGTAGGCGTCGATCCAGGGCGTGCTCTTCATGTCGCCCTTGCGGATCATCGGGCCGGCCTGCATCGTCGTATGCATCTCGTCGCCGGTGCGGTCGAGGAAGCCGGTGTTGATGAAGGCCACCCGCGAGCTCGCCTGGGCAATACAGGC
>DATHXP010000439.1:0-2730 GCA_035459605.1 Halomonas sp.
TGCCGCCAAAAATGCGCTGCAGCAGGTCCGTTCGCGGCTGCGCGAGTGGGAGGACCTGGTGAGCGTCCAGCTGTTCTCGGCGCTGAAGAAGCAGGGCGTCGAGGAGGCGCACGCCCGGCTCGACGAGTGGCTGGCGACCGAGCCCAGCCAGGGCGCCTGACGCAGCCTGAAGGCAGCTCTTACGAAAACCTGGATAGAGCCTATGAGCTGCTCAACATACAAGCGGCGCTTGTGCCGCGAACGGCGCCGTCAGGCGCCTGGGAATGCCGTGATTGTGACTCTTAAGGCGTGCAGGCTCAGCGGCTGTCATTGCCTTCAATGGCGGCCAGCAGCCCCGGCAGCTCGCTCACGTGGCCAAGGCGCGTCACGCCGCTGGGCAGCGCGCTGTCCGGATCCGCCTGGGGGGCGATCCAGGCCGCGCGCATGCCCAGGCGCACGGCGGGCAGGATGTCTTCGTTCCACGAGTCGCCCACGTGCAGCGCCCGCGACGGTGAGGTGCCCAGCCGCGCCAGCGCGGCTAGAAATGGCCGCGCATCCGGCTTGGGCGCGTGCATTTCGCCGGCGGCGATCGCCACCCTGAAGTGGCGCCGCAGCGCCAGCCGGTCGAAGGCCAGATTGCCGTTGGTGATCGACGCCAGCCGATAGCGCTGGGCCAGCTCGGCCAGCAGCGGCTCGACCTCGGGGTAGGGGCTGACCTCCAGGCGCAGCGCATGGAAGCGGCTCATGGCGGCGCCGGCCCACAGCCAGGCCGCCGAGGCCGGCAGGCCGATATCGCTCAGCAGCGAGACCAGCGCCTGCTCGCGAATCCAGGTGAAGTCGCCGCGGCGCAGCGGATAGCGCTTGGCCATGGCCTGGCGGCGGGCCAGGTAGTGCTCCAAGGTGACCCGTTCGGCAAAGCGGTTGGGCTGGGCCTCGCCGCGTTCGGCCAGCCAGGCGGCGAGGCTGTCGCTCAGCCAGCCGAAGTGCCCCTGCTCGGTGCGCCGCATGACGCCCGCGTTGTCCCACAGGGTGTCGTCGAGATCGAAGGTCAGCGCCTCCAGGCGCGATGTCGTCGTCAGCTCGGTCATCGCCTCACTCATCATTGTTGCGCTGTCGCCGGGCGCGGGGGTGGGCGGCGTCATAGGTGTCGGCCAGCTGCTGCCAGTCCAGCCGGGTGTAGATCTGGGTGGTGGCCAGATTGGCGTGGCCGAGCAGCTCCTGCACGGCGCGCAGATCCTGGCTCGATTCCAGCAGGTGGCTGGCAAAGGAGTGGCGCAGGCGGTGCGGATGCAGGTGCTCGCCAAGACCGCGCGCGCGGGCCAGCTGCGCCACGCGCTTCTGGATCGCCCGCTGGCCGAGGCGGCGCCCCTGACGCCCGACAAAGAGCGCCGGCTCGCCCTCGCTTGCCAGGACGCCGCGCAGCGCTAGCCACCGGTCGAGCGCCTGGCGCGCGCGGCGGCCCAGCGGCACCTGGCGCGGCCTGCCGCCCTTGCCGATTACGCGCACGCGCCGGGCCTGCAGGTCGCCCAGGTCCATGGCGGCCAGTTCGGCCAGGCGCAGCCCGCAGGAGTAGAACAGTTCGAGCATGGCCTGATCGCGGCAGGCCAGCGGCGAGCCGTCGTGGGGCGTGTCCAGGAATTGGCCCAGGGCGTCCACGTCCACCGGACGCGGCAGGTCATCCGGGCGCTTGGGCGTGCGCAGCAGCGCGGCGGGGTTGTGGTCGAGCAGCCCCTGGGCGCGCAGATAGTCGGCGAACCCGGAAAGGGCCGCCCGGCGCCTGGCCAGGCTGCGCGGGGCCAGGCCGCGCGCGCGCTCGGCGGCGAGAAAGCGGCGCAGCACTCTGGCGTCAAGGCCTGCGAGCTCGCCGGCGGCCGGCCTGTCAGCGCTGGCGGCTGGCCGATCTTCAAGGCGGTGCTCGAGAAAGCCAAGCAGCGCGGCCAGGTCGCGGCGATAGGCCGCCACGGTCGCCGGGCTTGCCGCTGTGGCCAGCTCGGCGAGGTAGGCAGCGACCAGCGCCGCCAGGCGCGCTGCGTCGCTCATGAGGCGGGGTAGGCGTTCGCCGTCGTGCGCAGCAGCAGACGCACCACCACCTCGCCAAGGTATTCGGTGAACAGGGTGTCCATGCCGGCGCGGAAATGCTCGGGATCGGGGCTGGCCAGCACCAGGTAGCCGAGCGGTTCGCCCAGCGTCAGCCGGGTGATCGCCGCCGAGCCCGGCGCGTCGGGCCTGGCCTGATGGGGCAGCAGGCGGCGCGCGTCGTCGGGGCCGAGCCGCAGGCAGCGGCTGCGGCGCTCGCCCATCAGCGCGGCCAGCCGCTGCGCCGTGTGCTTATCCAGCACGTGGCGCGGCGCCTGGGGCGGATGCGGCTCCCGGTCGGTCAGGCTGGCCGGGCACCACAGCGCCACGCCGGGGATCTGGAAGCGCTCGGCCAGCTCGGTGGCAAGCACCTGGCCCAGGGCATCGTTGTCTTCGGCGCCGATCAGCGCCAGCACCAGCTCACGGGTGCGCCGATACAGGGCTTCGTTGTGCCGAGCCGAGTCCAGCAGCTGCTCCAGGCGCTGTTCCGCGCTCTCGGCGCGCTGGCGCAGGTCGAGCACCAGGCGTTCGAGCAGCGAGATGGCGCCGCGAGCTTCCGGGTGGGGCACACGCAGCTGCTGCAGCAGCCCCTCGCGGCCGACGAAAAAATCGGGATGGCGGGCTAACCACTGGGCAACCACGTCAGGGTCCAGGGTCTTGCGAGGCTCGGGAATG
>DATHXP010000440.1:0-2660 GCA_035459605.1 Halomonas sp.
CAGTTCAACAGCGCCATGCGGGGGTGTCGGCGGCAAGCCGGCACCCCCGCGGCGTTTCTACCCACAAAGATTCGAAGCGCTCATCCTGTTATCTCAGCGCTACCTCTTCGCGATTAGCATCAGTCACCGAAAACTTTGGAAACAGCCGCTTAGCTTCGACTCCTTCTATCCATTTAGTGGTAATCCACTGTTTCGCAATGGCAATTGCTGCTGTTTGAGTTGACTTATGTCAATCTCGAAGCACGAAGCGCGTGCCATTCTGAGCTCGCAATCCATGCGCGTAGAGGAGGAACCCATGAACCATCTCGAGGGGGTGTCCCGCCCCCAACAATATCGGGCACTGACCTTCAGCACCCTGGCCTTCACCGTCTGTTTCGCCGTGTGGACGATCTTTTCCATCATCGGCGTCAAGATCCAGCAGGATCTGGGGCTCAACGAGACCCAGTTCGGCATCCTGGTGGCGACCCCGGTGCTGACCGGCTCCATCAGCCGCATCTTTCTGGGTATCTGGACCGAGCAACTCGGCGGCCGCCGGGTGTTCAGCCTGCTGATGCTGATCACCGCCGCCTGCGTCTTTCTGCTCTCCTACGTCGAGACCTACGCGATGTTCCTGGTGGCCGCCCTGGGCGTGGGCCTGGCCGGGGGCTCGTTCATCGTCGGCATCGCCTACACCTCCTACTGGTTCGAGGAGGAGAAGCAGGGCACGGCGCTGGGCATCTTCGGGGCCGGCAACGTCGGAGCGGCGGTGACCAACTTCGCCGCGCCCTTCCTGCTGCTGGCGGTGGGCTGGCAGCGTACCGCCGTGGTCTACGCCGTCGTGCTGGCGGTGATGGCGGTGGTCTTCTGGGTGTTCACCCAGGAAGATCCGCTGACCCGCTCGCGGCGCGGCGCCGGCGGCAAGCCCACCTCCGCCCGAGAGCAGCTCGCACCGCTCAAGCATGTCCAGGTATGGCGCTTCTCGCTCTACTACTTCTTCGTCTTCGGCGCCTTTGTGGCGCTGGCATCCTATCTGCCGCGCTACTACGTCGGCGCCTACGACGTCAGCATCGCCGTGGCGGGCACCCTGGCGGCGCTCTACTCTTTGCCGGCCAGCGTGTTCCGCGCCTTGGGCGGCTGGATGTCGGATCGTTACGGGGCCCGGGCGATCATGTATCTGACCTTCATCGCCTCGCTGATCTGCCTGTTCCTGCTCGCCTATCCCGAGACCAGCTACGTGGTGCAGGGCAAGGAGGGCGAGATCGCCTTCACGCTGGCGCTGCCGCTATGGCTGGTGGTAGTACTCACCGTGCTGCTGGGCTTTTTCATGTCGCTGGGCAAGGCGGCGGTGTACAAGCACATCCCGGTCTACTACCCCCACAACGTGGGCTCCGTCGGCGGCCTGGTCGGCATGATCGGCGGCCTGGGCGGCTTCTTCCTGCCGATCCTGTTCGGTGCGGTGCTCGATTTCACCGGGGTCTGGACCAGCTCCTACATGGTGCTGTTCGTCCTGGTCGCGGTATCGACCATCTGGATGCACGGCGCAATTCGGCGCATGGAGCGTCAGCGCCTACCGGAGCTGAGCGAAGAGCGCTTCCGCTACCTGCCCGAGATCCAGGAGCCGGCGGCTACCCATGCCAAGCAGCAGCAGGAGCCGCGTCCCAGACAGGATTGAAGGGCAAAGCGCCAAGGCAGCGACGCCGCCTCCCTGCCGGGGATGCCTAGCTCAGCCAGGACATGGGGCTGTGCCGAATTGCCGCCCCGACGATATAGGCGAAGATGGCAATGGCGGCAATCGCCGCCAGGCCGCGGATCCTGGGCGTCCTGCCGCGCTTGATGGCGACGGTGCCGACCAGAATATACAGCAGCAGCCCGAGCAGCTTGGCGGTGAGCCAGGGCGCCCGCCAGGGCCAGGCCTGCAGCAGTATCATCAGCCATACGCCGAAGCCCAGCAGCGCGGTATCGATGACGTGCGGCGCCACTCTGACCCAGCGGCGCTGCAGCCACGGCGACTCGCGAAAGGACCACCAGGCGCGCAGCATGAAAAAGGTGATGGTCAGGCCGGCAGCGGTCATGTGGAGGTGCTTGATCAGAAAATAGTGTTCCACGGGGCCAGTCTTCCTTGGCAGCGAGTTGAACAGTCAGCCGTCCCGCCCGTCAATGCGGGGCGACATCAGCGGCGCCGTATAGTGGAACAGGAAAACACCGTAGGCCAGACACCACAGCAGAATGCTGGACGTGTAGGTCCAGTGGGTAATCTGGGGGAAGAAGGCCAGCACCGGCGAGCGAACCACCGCGGCGATCAGCATCAGCCCCAGCGCCACGCCGATGCCCGGCAGGGTGCGAATGGGTCGCGCGGTATGGCCCAGCGAGACCCGCGCCATCATGGCCAGCATCATGGTGGCCATGGCGCCAATGGTCAGCGCATGCACGGCAAGCTCGGTGCGCATCACGCCCAGCAGCGACAGCGCCCACATGACCAGCCCCACGGGAATGAAGGCGTAGCTGGCGTGCAGCCCCCACAGCAGGGGCTCGCTGGCACTGTGCAGCCCGCCCCAGCGGGAAAGAGAGACGGCGTTGGCCAGCGCCGCGACGCCCATCAGTCCAGCCATCACGCCGTTGGGCAGCGCCACGCCCAGAACGATCAGCGCCTGGGCCAGCACCACTGCAAAGGTGCTGCCGCG
>DATHXP010000441.1:0-2051 GCA_035459605.1 Halomonas sp.
GGTCGACGAATCCGCCTTGACGCTGGAAGAGCTGGCGCGGGCCTGCGCGGTCGAGCGCCAGTGGGTGGTGGAGCGCGTCGAGAGCGGCCTGCTGGCCGACGGCTCGCGCTACGTATCGAGCTGGCGCTTCACCAGCCATGACCTGACCCGAGCCCGGCGCATGCGCCAGCTCGAGCGCACCTTCGACGCCGAGCCCGAGCTCGCCGCCCTGGTGGCCGACCTGCTCGAGGATGTCGAGCATCTCAAGGGGCGGCTGCGGGCGGTCGGCCTGCCGGTCGAGTGACCGCTCGACTTTCGCCACGCGCGGCCTATGACCGGGCGCGAGCCGCCGGCTTCGTCGAGGATGCCGCCCAGACGCGCGCCGTCGAGGCGCTGGAGGCGCTGTATCAGGCGCTGGAAAACGGCCGGGGCGAGGCGCGCGGCCTGTATCTGTGGGGGCGGGTCGGGCGCGGCAAGACCTGGCTGATGGACAGCTTCTATCGCGGCCTCTCGGTGCCCGCTCGGCGCCAGCATTTTCACCGCTTCATGCGCTGGGTGCATCGCCGTCAGTTTCAGCTGAGCGGCACGCCCGACCCGCTGCGCCAGCTGGCCGCGGAGCTGGCCGCCGAGGTGCGCGTGCTGTGTCTGGACGAGCTGTTCGTCAACGACATCGCCGACGCCATGCTGCTCGGCGGGCTCTTGACCGCGCTGTTCGAGCAGGGCGTGATTCTGGTGGTGACCTCCAACCAGGCGCCCGAGCAGCTGTATGCCGACGGCTTCAACCGCGAGCGCTTTGTGCCCGCGGTGGAGGCGCTCTCTGACTATCTTCAGGTGCTTGCGCTGGACGGCCCCCAGGACCACCGCCGGCATCCCGGCGCGGCCAAGCCGCGCTACTGGGTGCAGCAGGAGGGCGAGGCGTCGGCGCTGGCCGGCGTGTTCGACCGCCTGGCCAGCGGCCAGCGCACCCGTCGCGAGCCAGTCCGGCTGGGGCATCGCGACATTGCGGTGCTTGGCGTAAGCGAAAGCGTGCTGTGGTGTCACTACGCGGCGCTGTGCGAGGCCCCGCTGGCGGCCATCGACTTCATCGACCTGTGCGACCGCTTCGACCAGGTGCTGCTGGAGGGCGTGCCGCGCCTGGATCAGGGCCCGCTGACCCGCGACATTGCCCGGGGCACCGAAGACGCCAGCGAGCAGGTGGCCGCCGGCGACCGCCAGCTGCCGACGCTGACCCGCCAGGATGACGGCGTGCGCCGCTTCATCGCCCTGGTCGACGAGTGCTACGACCGCGGCGTGCCGCTCTATATCAGCGCTGCCGTGCCGATGGACGAGCTGTATCGCGACGGCCATCTGGCCTTTCCCTTCCGCCGCACCCTCAGCCGGCTGGGCGAAATGCAGCTGGCGCGTTTTGGACAGCGCCCAGAGTAGACATGCAAGACCGCCACAGCAGCTGGCGTGAAGCGTTGAGGCGTCCGACGGCGTTCTAGGCCTGGTTCGCTATGCTGGTTGTTGAACGGATGTTGCTCCACCAGCGAGGGGTGTTCGACCATGGCTGAGCGTCACTTTTCCAGCGGCTTTCACGGCCGCGGCGATGTCGCAGCTCTGCGCCATCACCCCTATCACCCCCTGATCTACGTGCGCGGCTTTGCGGCCACCCAGAGCGAAATCGAAGACGCCGTGGCGGATCCCTACATGGGGTTCAATATTGGCTCCACCAAGACGCGCATGGCCTGGACCGGGGAGGTGCGACGCTTCTTCTTCGAGTCGCCGCTGGTGCGCCTGATGGGCGATCATGACTATCAGGACGCCTACGTGGACGGAGATGACCTGCTGGCCGCCAAGCATGCCCGCCAGCCGGTGGCCTATCGCTCCATCGTCATCTATCGCTATTACGATGAGGCCTCCAGCGATTTCGGCAGCGGTGAAACGCCGCCTATCGAGCACTTTGCCCGCGGCCTGAGCGAGCTGATCCTGAACCTGCGCGACAAGGTGTGTGCCAACCCGAAAAACGCCGTGACGCCGCAGGACTTTCGCGTCTATCTGGTGGCCCACTCCATGGGCGGGCTGATCTGCCG
>DATHXP010000442.1:0-5472 GCA_035459605.1 Halomonas sp.
CGGCACCCTGCTGCTAGTGACGCACGATCGAACCTTCATGGACAACGTGGTGACCAGCGTGCTGGCCTTCGAGGGCCAGGGGCGGGTGCACGAATACATTGGCGGCTATAGCGACTGGGTGCGTCAGGGCGGTGCGCTGCCGCCGGCGCCCTGGGAGGGGGCGGCGCGTCAGCAGGTCGAACCGGTAGCACAGCCGGCGCCGGCCCCGGCGCCGGCTGCGCAAACCGCTGCGGCCACTTCGCCCAGGCGTGTCAAGCTCTCCTACAAGCTGCAGCGCGAGCTGGACGGGCTGCCCGCCGAAATCGAGCGCTTGGAGGCGGCTGTTGCCGAGCACGAAGCGCGGATCAGCGAACCGAGCTTTTATCAGCAGGATAGCGACACGGTCACCGCCACGCTGCAGGCGCTCAGCGACAGCCAGGCCGAGCTGGAGGCCGCTCTGGAGCGCTGGATGGAGCTCGAGGCCCAGGCCAGCGGCGAGTGACGGCTGACCGCTGATGATCTATTCGTCGCTGTCCATGCCGACGCGCACCGCCAGCACGTCGCACTTGGCACCGTGTAGCACGCCGGTCGATGTAGAGCCCAGCAGCAGGGCGAAGCCGTGACGACCGTGGGATCCGACCACGATCAGGTCCACGTTGTTTTCATCGGCAAAGCGGTGTATTTCGGTATCCGGCATGCCGACGACCACGTGCTGGTCTTCGGGAGCGACGTCGGGGCTTGCGATCTCGGCCAGACGCTGCTTGGCGTGATCATCCAGCTGATCCTGAATGCTGGTCAGGTCCATGGGAATATCGCCGCCGTAAGCAAAGCCCAGCGGCTCCAGGGTATGCATGATGGACAGCTTGGCGTGGTTGCGATCGGCGATCTGCATGGCCCGTTCAAGGATCGAATGGGAGTCCTTGGTCAGATCGACCGCGACCAGGATGTGACGATACTCATTGCTCATGGCAGCCTCCAGGGGCTTCCCGGTTGGTGAACACATGCTCCCACTCTAGGACGCACGATGAATCAAGACAACGACTTGCATCAACTCTACCGCAGGAAATCGTCATGAACTGGCTGCTGATTCTTGGCGTCGTGGCGGTGGCCATCGCCCCGGTGATGTGGCTCAAGCCAACGCCGCGGCAGCGGCGGCTGGTAGCGCTGCGCAACGAAGCGCGCAGGCTGGGCATCGTGGTGAAGCTGGAAGCGTCGCCCGCGCACCAGGCGAAAGGGCTGGTGGCAACCTACCGCTGGCCGTATACCGGCGCTCGCCCGGGACCCGATTTCATGCTGGTCAGCCCCGATCTGTCAAGCCCGGCGCTCAAGTCGTTTGAGGCGGGCTGGCGCTGGCGAACCGAGCCGCTAAGGGCGCTGCCCGAAGAGGCCGCGACGCTGCTGGCAGCGCTGCCCGCTCATCTGCCCGACGATGCCTTGGCCATCGCCTCCAGCCGCTCGGCGCTGACGCTGTGGTGGGATGAATCGCTGGACGCCCAGCGGCTGGCCGCGTTTGCCGAGCCGCTGGCCGAGCTGCGCGATGCGCTGGCGGGTCATCCGGACCGCCCCTGACGGTCACCGCGGACCGCGTGCGTGCCGCCGGCTAGGGCGGTGACCCTCTCGACAGCGAGGTGTCCGATGGCTCGGCGTCGGCCGGGTCTGGCCCGCCGCGTTGCGCCTCGCGATCCTGCTCCCTTTTTTGCATCGTCAGGCCGCTGTTCTCGATGCGTGTCAGCAGGGCGGCGAACTGGGCAATTTCGTCCTCGCTCAGGTCAGCCAGCATTTCGCGCTGGGCCTCGTTGACAACGCTTTCAATACGCCGCAGCAGCGGCAGGGCTGCGTTGGTCAGAAAGATGTGCTTGGTACGCCGGTCAAGCTCGCCGGGGCGGCGCTCGACCAGACCCTGTTCGGCCAGCTGGTCCAGCGTGCGTACCAGCGAGGGGGCTTCAACGCCAATAGCCTTAGCCAGCTCGCGCTGCGGCTGGCCGTCTCCCAGCCGCCAAAGATGATAGAGCGTGACCCAGCGCGACTGTGTCAGACCCTCCGGTGCCAGGCGATGGTCGATGATGGCACGCCAGATGCGCGGGATTCGAGCCAGTTGGAAGGCAACGCTTTTCTGGTGCATGAATAGGATACTGCCTGCTGTTGGTTCAATGTACAGCCGTTGATACGCTAAGTGTCCGAAGATATGGCGTGTAATGCAAATTGTGGGCGCTGCATCAGCGCGGCTCGAGCTTGCCGTTGGGCACGCTTTTGGCTTCCGCCTCGCGTTGCGGCGACGCTTCATCCGGCGCGGGCGAGTGGGGTGCTGTCACCGGCGTCGGGGGCTCGATGGGACGCGGCATCAGATGCTGCAGCACCAGGCCGGGGATGCCCGGCGGCGTTCGAGGCTGCCCATCGGCCAGGCTCGCATTGACGCTGTCTTCGGCAACGCGAAAGCGAATGATGCCGATGCGCTGACCCCCGGCGGTCATGATATCGATGCGCCAGCGGCCGGCCGACTCGGCGGGGAAATTCAGCTTGTGGGTCCAGGCTCGGTAGCCCTTTTCGCGGCCGCCATGAATCTCCAGCGGAATGCGCTCGACCAGCGTCCCGCTGTGACGCCACTCGTGAACGATCTCTTCCTTGAGTCCGCGCGGCGCATGAATGGCCGTATAGGCATAGAGGCCGCTGGCGCCGAGGGCGTCGGGGGTCAGCCGCAGCTCGCCGCGCGGGGCTCGCGCCGCCGTGTCAAACGCCGGCGACAGCGCGCTGGCCGCCAGCCACAGGCTGGCTGGCGGTACCCAGGCGCGCCCTGTCCAGGCCAGTGCCGCCAGCAGCGGCAAGACGGCAATCATCGCTATCCAGCGGCGCCGCGACACCAGGCTGCGCAGCTGCATCAGGCTGGGCACGCTGAAGATCACCATGGCCAGAAGGGCCAGCAGCAGGCTCTGCTGGGTGCTCAGGTGCAGCAGCGTCGGCAGCGCCACCAGCACTACCAGAAAGACGCACTGGGCGTGGAAGAAGAAATAGAGCCAGCGGTGAGACGCCAGGCGGTAGTACAGCGGGTCAACGATAGAGACCAGCGCCAGCAGGATCATGGCCGCGGTGAACAGCGCCTGACCGCTGCTCCAAACCGTGGTCGCCAGCAGGAAGGGCAGGCAGAAGAACAGCGTCTCCTGGTGGATCAGCTGGGCGATAAATGAGGTGGTGCCGACCGGCAGGGCCGGGTAGCCGCGTCGCTTCAGCCAGCGGATGATCAGACCCTCACCGAGCAGCAGCACCCAGGCCAGCAGCATGCCCAGCGCCAAGGTGGCCCCCAGCCACTGCTGGCGTTCGACCAGGAAAAAACTGCCCACGCCGCTGGCGAAGGCCGCCGGGGGCCACAGCCAGCCCCAGCGACGCCAATGCTTGGCCAGGCCATCGAGGCGCCGCCGCCAGGTCAGTAACCAGGGCGGTTGAGAGTCAGGCGGTTGGGGATCGCATGGCTGTGCATTCGGTGGCTGTGAGGCGGGGTAAGGCATGTTGTCTCTCGCTGTTTCTACTACCTTAGATTGAGGGCGTGTTGAAGGTGGCGCTGTGTTTACTGACATTTCGTTTGGCAATATGACTGTTCATACGCACTTTGTTTTGCTGCCGGCGCTTGACGTGGCGGCGGGAGTGACCCAAGCTATGCTAAATCAAACGTCCGTATGAATTCTTGCACGGAGATGCGTGGATGATCTATCAAGGCAATGCCATCACGGTGGCGCGCGGTGATAACGACATCGCCACCCTGTCCTTCGACCTGAAAGACTCGACGGTCAACACGCTGTCCAGCGCCGTGGTCCAGCAGCTGGGGGAAGCGATTGAGGCCGTCGGTCAGGAATCGTCTCTGAAGGGGCTGGTGCTCGCCAGCGCCAAGGAGGCGTTCATCGTCGGCGCCGATATTACCGAGTTCCACCGCATGTTCGCGGAGGGCAGCGAGGCGCTGACCGCCATGCTCGAGCGCGTGCATGCCATCTTCAACGCGCTGGAAGACCTGCCGTTCCCCACCGTCAGCGCAATCAACGGCCTGGCGCTGGGCGGCGGCTGCGAGGTGACCCTGGCCACCGACTACCGGGTGCTGAGCGAGCGCGCCAGGATCGGTCTGCCCGAGACCAAGCTCGGCATTGTGCCCGGCTGGGGCGGCTGCGTGCGCCTGCCGCGGCTGATCGGTGCCGACAACGCCATCGAGTGGATCGCCGGCGGCAGCGAAAACCGCGCCGATGCCTGTCTGAAGATGGGCGCGGCGGATGCGGTAGTGCCCGAAGAGCAGCTGCTTGAAGCGGCGCTGGATCTGGTTCAGCGCGCCGCTGCCGGCGAGCTGGACTACCAGGCGCGCCGCGAAGAAAAGCGCGCGCCGCTCAGGCTCAACGCCATCGAGCAGATGATGGCCTTCGAAACCGCCAAGGGCTACGTGGCCGGCAAGGCGGGGCCGCACTACCCGGCGCCGATAGAGGCCATCAAGGTGATCCAGAAGGGCGCCGGCGAAGAGCGCGCCCGCGCCCAGGCCATCGAAACCCAGGCGTTTGGCAAGCTGGCGATGACCGACGTCAGCTTCAATCTGGTCGGCCTGTTCATGAACGACCAGGTGGTCAAGAAAAAAGCCGCCCAGTACGAGAAGCAGGCGCCCGAGGTCAACCAGGCGGCGGTGCTGGGCGCCGGCATCATGGGCGGCGGCATCGCCTACCAGAGCGCCTCCAAGGGCACGCCGATCCTGATGAAGGACATCAAGGAAGAGGCCATCGAGCTGGGCCTCAACGAGGCGCGCAAGCTGTTTGCCAAGCAGGTCGAGCGCAGCAGGCTCAGCGTCGAGGAGATGGGCGAGCGGCTGAGCAATATCCGCCCGACCCTCTCCTACGGCGACTTTAAACACGTCGATCTGGTGGTCGAGGCGGTGGTCGAGAACCCCAAGATCAAGGGCGCGGTGCTGGCCGAGGCCGAGGCCAGCGTGAGCGAGGACAGCGTGCTCACCTCCAACACCTCGACCATCTCGATCACGCGGCTGGCCGAGAACCTCAAGCGCCCCGAGAACTTCTGCGGCATGCACTTCTTCAACCCGGTGCACCGCATGCCGCTGGTCGAGGTGATTCGCGGCGAGAAGACCGGCGACAGGGCCGTAGCGGCCACCGTGGCCTATGCGCGCAAGATGGGCAAGACGCCGATCGTGGTCAACGACTGCCCCGGCTTTCTGGTCAACCGCGTGCTGTTCCCCTATTTCGGTGGCTTCAGCCAGCTGCTCGAGGACGGCGCCGACTTCAAGCGCGTCGACAAGGTGATGGAGAAGTTCGGCTGGCCCATGGGTCCGGCCTACCTGCTCGACGTGGTGGGCATGGATACCGCCGTGCACGCCGGCGCCGTGATGGCCGAGGGCTTCCCCGAGCGCATGGGCGGGATGAGCGATGCAAGCCGCAAGACCGCCATTCAGGTGATGTTCGACAACGACCGGCTGGGCCAGAAGAACGCCAGGGGCTTCTACGCCTACGAAGAAGACAG
>DATHXP010000443.1:0-2586 GCA_035459605.1 Halomonas sp.
GCCGCCGGCAGAGCGTCCCTGAGCGAGACATGAACCAGCTGCTCGGCAAAGGGGCGCTGAGAGGCCATGAGGGCCAGCGAACAGGCACCGACCAGCGCTATCAACGTATAAAGTCGCCATCGTTTCATGTGCATCACCTTGTAACATCGCGCTGCGGCCGAACGCCGGCCGCGAACTCTCAGCATGGCCAGCTGTCATCATGGCACCACGATCACTCGGAGTACGCCATGTCCGTCACTGCGGCCCGCCGTCGTTCAGCGCCTTCGACATCACCCTCTGCGTCGCTATCCCCGCACGCCAGTGCGGCCACGGCGCTGCCCCGTCCCTGTTCGCACTGGGCCGGCTGGGGCCAGTGGCTGGCGCTGATCACCATGACGCTGGACCACCTGGTTCGCTATGTGGCGCCGGATGCCTGGCAGGTCGGCTGGGTGAGCAGCTCGCTGGGGCGCATTGCCTTTCCGCTGTTTGCCGGCATGGTCGCCTGGCACGGCTGCTTCAACACCCGCGACCCGCTGCGCTATGCCCGGCGCATCCTGGTGATCGGGCTGGTGGCGCAGCTGCCCTACATGCTGATGCCGCGAGCGAGCGATGCGCTGATCATCAACATCTGCTTCACGCTGTCGCTGGGCCTGGTGGGCGGCGTCTGGCTGACGAGCCTTGGGCGGCGGCTGATGCAGGAGGATAGCGCCAGTGCATGGCGCCTCGGCGCTGAAATTGCCGCCGTGGCGGTGATCTGGTGGCTGGCCGGCAGCCTGACCGAATACGGCCACCCCGGGCTGCTGCTGATTCCCGCCTACATGCTGGCCCTGCGGCATCTTCACCGCGCTGGCACAGCGGGACAGGACAGGCTTGCTGCCGCGCTCGGCTGCATGCCGGTGCTGTTTATCGGCGGGTTCATGAACACCTCGCTGATGGCTAAGTCGTTCACGCTGGCCACCTGCGCGCTGATACTGCTGCTGGCGGCAGGGGCGCATCGCCACGTCGCGGCGGTGATGTGGCAGATGCCCAGGCGCCTGTGGCTGAGCTGGTACCCCGGCCACTTTGCCGTCATCGCGCTATGGCTGTTTGCCAGCGGCGCCATTTAAGCGAGCCAGTTCCTCCAGCGCGCCGCTGCGCTCGGCGTCGGTCAAAAAGACCTTGAACGCCTGCCACAGCGGGCTGCGATAGCGCTGGGGATGCCACACCAGCGAGAAGCGCCGACGCAGCGACAGCGGCGTCTGCAGCGCGACCAGCTCGCCGCGCGCCAGCTCGCCGGCCACGCTGAGCCGCGATAGACAGCTCGCGCCCAGCCCCGCCGCCACCGCCTGCTTGACCGCCTCGGTCTGATCCAGCGCCATGCGCACCCGGGGCGTCAGCCGCCGCCCGCGCATGGCCTGCTCGAACACCCCGCGCGTGCCCGACCCCGGCTCGCGCAGTATCCACGGCATCTCCGCCAGCTCGGCGTCATCCAGCGACCTGGCAGGCGCGCCGTCTCTTGCGGCCTCATGCCCCGGCGCCACTATCACCACCAGACTGTCTTCGCACCAGGGCTCGCTGACCAGCACGCTGTCGCGACCCTCGCCTTCGATCAGCCCGAGATCGGCCTCCATGCGCAGCACATCGTTGCTGACTTCGTGGCTGTTACGCAGCCGCAGGCGCAGGTCGGCGGCGGGATAGAGTTCGGTGAAGCGTCCCACCAGCGCGGGCATCAGATAGGTGCCCACCGTGGCGCTGGCTGAGATGTTCAGGGTGCCGCGCAGGGTGCCTTCCGGCTCGCTGGCCGCGGCAACGAAGTCCGCCACGCCCTCCATCAGCGCCTCGGCTCGGGGCAGCAGCTCGTGTCCCAGCGCATTGAGCAGCACGCGTCGGCCGGGGCGCTCGAACAGCGCCACGCCCAGCTGACGCTCCAGGTCGGACAGCGCCTGGCTGGTGGCCGACTGCGACAGGCACAGCTCGCCGGCGGCGGCGCTGACCGTGCCAAGCCGCGCGACCGCAACGAACACCTGGAGCTGACGAAAACTGACGGCGGGTCCCATATCGGTTTTTCCGAAAAGCCACTTCGTTATTGATTGATAACTATATCAGCTAACGAGCTTTAGACTCTGCGCATTGGCGTATCGCCAGCTCATTTCAGACGATCGGATTGCAGCGAGGGACACTTTCATGCTCCAGGGTCTACTTCTATGCGCGGCGTTAACCGCTGCCGGCTTCAGCCTGGCGCAGCTGCCGGCCTTGGCCAGCAACGGCATCAGCCCGCTGGTTATCGCCCTGTTGCTGGGCATCGTGGCGGGCAACACGCCGCTGGTGGGCAGGCTGAGTAACGCCGGCCCCGGGCTCACCTTTGCCACCCGCCGGCTGCTGCGCGCCGGCATTGTGCTGTTTGGCCTGTCGCTGACGCTGCAGCAGATTCTCGCCTTGGGGCCGATGGTGCTGGTGCTCGATGCGCTGGTGATCACCGCGGTACTGACCGTCGGCTACGTCATCGGCACCCGGGTGCTGGGCATGGACCGTGAGACCACCCTGCTGACCAGCGCCGGCAGCGCCATCTGCGGCGCCGCGGCGGTGCTGGCCACCGAGTCCACCATTCGCTCACGACCCGCCGCCACC
>DATHXP010000444.1:0-12619 GCA_035459605.1 Halomonas sp.
GAGATCATCGAGCAGGGCAGCCACGCCGAGCTGCTGGCCAGAGGCGGCGCCTATGCGGCGCTGCATCGGCTGCAGTTCCAGGACGCCCAGCCGGCATGACCCCTCTTGGCGAGCGCTGGCTCGAGGCGGCCTATCGTGATCATGCAGGCTGGCTCAGGCTGCTCGGGCCGCTGGAAGCGCTCTATCGCGGCGTGATGCGGCGACGCGCCGAGGCCTACGCCAAGGGGCAGCGCGGGGTCTGGCAGGCGCCGGTGCCGGTAATCGTGGTGGGCAATATAGCGCTGGGCGGCACCGGCAAGTCGCCGCTGGTGGCCTGGCTCGCGCGCCGGCTGGTCGAGCGCGGCTGGCGGCCGGGTATACTGTCGCGGGGCTATGGTGGCAAGGGCCACGCTGGAAAGTCCGAGCGCTACCCGCTGAAGGTAGAAACGGACACGCCGACTGAGGCCTGCGGCGACGAGCCGCGCATGCTCGCCGACCAGACCGGCGTGCCGGTGGTGGTCGATCCCAACCGCCCCCGGGGCGGTAAGCGGCTCGTCGCGCTGGGCTGCGATATCCTGATCAGCGACGACGGACTGCAGCATCTGGCGCTGGGCCGCAGCCTCGAAATCGCGGTGGTCGACGGCCATCGCGGCCTGGGCAACCGGCGCTGTCTGCCCGCCGGCCCGCTGCGCGAGCCGGCCGAGCGTCTGCAAAGCGTCGACGCCGTGATCGTCAACGGCGAGCTGCGCCGTTCGCTGCCGGTGGCGAGCTATCAAATGACACTGGCGCCATCCGGCTGGCGAGGACTGGGCGGCGACGAGGAAGAGCGAGACACGGCCAGCCACCCGCTGCATCCGCTGCCGTTCAGCGGCCCGGTGCATGCGGTGGCCGCGATCGGGCGCCCGGCGCGCTTCTTCGAGACGCTGGAGGCGCTGGGCGTCGAGATGGCCACGGCGCGGGGCTTTGCCGACCACCACCGCTTTAGCGCCGCGGAGCTGAGTTACGCCGACGGGCAGCCGCTGGTCATGACCGCCAAGGATGCGGTCAAATGCGGGTCGCTGCCCCTGGGCAACGCCTGGGTGCTGGACGTTGAGGCCGTCCCCGAGCCGGCGTTCATCACCTGGATTGAGCAGCGCCTGGCCGAGCTGGGGCAAGTGAGCCGCGGTGATTAATCTTGGATGCTCGCTGTAACAGCGCTGAATCCTGTGTAACACTTTTCGTGGAGACCGAAACGATGGACAAGCAACTGCTGGCCATGCTGGTGTGCCCGCTGTGCAAGGGCAAGCTCAGCTTTGACCCCCAAGCCAATGAGCTGCTGTGCCGCTTTGACGGTCTGGCCTACCCGATACGCGACGATATTCCGGTCATGCTGCCGGAGCAGGCGCGCCGCATGGACGTAGATGAAAAGCTGCCGCCCTCGCGCGGCCCCATGAGTCAAGAGCAGTAAGGATCGGGGGAGGTCGCATGACCGACTTCATCGTCGTTATTCCTTCGCGTTTCAGCTCCGGCCGCCTGCCGGGCAAGCCGCTGGCGGATATCGGCGGCGTGCCGATGGTCGCGCGGGTCTGGCAGCAGGCGCGCGCTAGCGGCGCCTCGCGCCTGGTGGTGGCGGTCGACGATGCGCGCATCCGCGACGCCCTTGAAGGCAGCGGCGCCGAGGTGCTGATGACTCGCAGCGATCACCCCTCGGGTACCGACAGGCTGGCCGAAGTTGCCGAGCAGCTGGCGCTGCCGGACGATGCCATCGTGGTCAATGTGCAGGGGGACGAGCCGCTGATTCCGCCGGCGCTGATCGATCAGGTGGCCGCCCTGCTGGCGGCGGACCCGCACGCCTCGGTGGCCACCCTGGCCGAGCCGATTGTCGAGGTGGACAGCCTGTTCAACGCCAACGTGGTCAAGGTGGTCGCCGACGCCCGGGGCCGCGCGCTCTATTTTTCCCGCGCGCCAATCCCCTGGCGGCGAGAGGGCTGGGGCGAGGATCGGCAGGGCTCAGGCGCCGCGCTTGACGCGCTGCGCTCCGGCAACTGGCTGCGCCACCTGGGCCTCTATGCGTATCGCGCGGGGTTTCTGCGCGCCTTTCAACAGTGGCCGCCGGCGCCGCTGGAAACGCTCGAGCAGCTCGAGCAGCTGCGTGCCCTCCACCACGGGCATGCCATTCAGGTGGGCCTGGCCGCCGAACCGCATCCTGCGGGGGTGGATACCGCCGAGGATCTCGAGCGCGTGCGGGCCATCGTTACCATGACTCAGGGAGGTCGCTTATGATTCGCGTACTGTTCGTCTGTCTGGGCAACATCTGCCGCTCGCCAACCGCCGAGGGCGTGTTTCGCCATCGGCTGGCCGAGGCGGGCCTTGAAGCGCTCGTCGAGATCGACTCCTGCGGCATTACCGACTGGCATCAGGGCAAGGCGCCGGATCGGCGTGCTCAAGCCGCCGCGGCGCAGCGCGGCGTGGATATTTCGGGGCTCGAGGCCAGGCAGCTGGTCGCCGAGGATTTCGCGCGCTTCGACTATGTGCTGGCCATGGACCACGACAATCTGGCCGCCATGCACGAACTGCGGCCCGCCGATAGCCGCGCGCATACGGGGCTGTTTCTGGCCTACGCCGGCCAGCCGGACGCGCCGGTGCCGGATCCGTATTACGGCGACGCAGACGGCTTCGAGGAGGTGCTCGACCTGATCGAGGCGGCGTCGCGCGGGCTGGTCGAAGAGATTCGTGAGCGCCTGGATGCCCGCCGGTGACCTTGTTCAGCCGGCATGATCTCGGCCCGGCCAACACCCTGGGCCTTGCCTGCGTGGCGGAGCGTTTCGCCGTGGCGGAAAGCGTCGAGGCGCTGGCAGAGCTGCTGCTCGAGGCGCGCGACGACGCCATCACCGTGCTGGGCGGCGGCAGCAACCTGATTCTTCCGCCGCGCCTTGGCGGTCTGGTCATTCAGCCGGCCATGCGCCACCGGCACTTCGAGCCGCTTGCCGATGACGGCGTTCGCGTGCGGGTCGGCGCTGGCGTCAACTGGCACGCGCTGGTGATGGAGACGGCGCGGCGAGGGCTCTGGGGCATCGAGAACCTGGCGCTGATTCCGGGACGCTGCGGGGCGGCACCGATTCAGAACATCGGCGCCTACGGCGTTGAGCTGGCCGACGTGCTGGAGCAGGTCGAGCTGATGGACATCGGCGCGGGGCGATGCTTTATACTGCGCCCTGAAGCCTGTCAGTTCGGCTATCGCGACAGCATCTTCAAGCGCGAGCTGAGCGGTCGCGTGGTGATTACCGGCATCACTCTGCGGCTGAGCCGCAGCCCCCGGCCGCGCCTTGGCTACGGCGATCTGGCCGGCCGGCTTGGCGACACGCCCACGCCGCTGGAGGTTGCCGGGGCGGTGTGTGCGGTGCGCCGAGAAAAGCTCCCCGATCCGCAGACGCTGGCCAATGCCGGCAGCTTCTTCAAGAATCCGCTGGTGTCGGCTACCCAGGCGCAGGCGCTGCTGACCGAATATCCCGACCTGCCGAACTATCCCCAGGCGGATGGGCGCGTCAAGCTTGCCGCCGGCTGGATGATCGAGCGCTGCGGGCTGAAGGGATGGCGCCAGGGGCACTTTGGCGTGCACGACCGCCAGGCGCTGGTGCTGGTGCATCACGGCGGCGGCAGCGCCGCGGAGCTGCTGGCCTTTGCCGACAGGGTGGCCGCCCGGGTGAAAGCGCGCTTCGGCGTCGAGCTGGAGCGCGAGCCGCGGCTGGCAGGTGGCGGCTAAGCCGTCGACCCGAGCGTAGCGCAGTTCAAGCAAAGCGCCCGCGACCAGGAGGTCGCGGGCGCTTTGTGCTGCAAGGAGGCGACAAGTCGCGCAGGCGTTAGCCCTGCTGGCGGCTGTTTTTCGCCTCCTGCTCGCGACGCCGCTTCTCACGCGGGTCGTTGTGGGCGCGACGCCGGCGCGGTGCCGGCTTTGCATCTTCCTTGGCCTTGTCGGCCGGGGCCGGCTTGGCATCAGCGGCCTTGGGCTGCCGGGCCGCTGGCTCCGCCGCGGCCGGTTTTTTCTCCGCAGGCCCGCGCTCTGCAGACTTGCTTTCAGCCGACGTTGCGGCGACCGGCCTGGCATCTGCAGGCTTCGGAGCGGCAGGTTTTGCCTCGCCGGCTGGGGTTTCGACGGGCCTGGTCTCCGCAGGTTTGGTCTCCGCGGGCTTGGGCTCGACGGGTCCGGCCTTGGCGGGCCTGGTTTCCGCGGTCTTGGCCTCGGCAGCTGTGGTTTTGGCAGGCTTGTCCTCGACGGGCCCCTCGGCGGGCTTGGGCTCCGCAGGCCCGGTTTCAGCCGCCTTGGCGTCAGCGGCTTTCGGCTGCTGGGGCGCTTTCTGCGCGGTGATCCGCTTGACCTCGGACGGCTTGGCCTCAGTCGATTTGCTAGCCGGCTCGCTATCCGCGGGCTTGGCGCTGGCCGACTGCGCCTCGACAGGCTGCGAATCGGCGGGCTTTGAGGCGCTGCTTTGATGGGTCTCGCCGGCCTTGGCATCAGCGGCCTGGGGCCGTTCGGCGGCCGCCTTGACGGCGACGGGGTCTGCCGCGGAAGGCTTCGCTTTTGCCGCCTTCGCTTCAGCGGGTGTTGCATCCGTCGGCGCCGCTTCAGCCGGCCTGGCCTCGGCGGCCTGGCTTGCCTCCTCGGCCTGGAGGCGCTTCTGCTCTTCGATTGCCTTGGGGTTCAGGGCGTGCTGACGGCTGCGCTGGCGGGGATTGTTGCGAGTGCGCCTGGGCTTGCCGCTGTCCGTCGCTGCGGCGCTTGGCGCCGCCTGGGCGCTTGCCTGGGCGCGCTGCTGGTGATCCGCGCTCGGCTGGCTCTTCGGCTCGCTCTGCCGGCGCTGTCTGCCGCCACGGTTGTTTTCGGCGCTGCTGCCCGGGTCGCGGCTGCTGGCCTGCTCTTGCGCCGGCTTCTGGGGCCTCTGGCTTCTATCCTGCCCCGCCTGGCGAAACGCGTCGTCCGGACGCCGCTGGCGCCCGCCGCGACTGCCGCGGCTGCGCACCTCGTTTTGCTCGGCGCGGCCGCCGCGGCTATCATCCTGGCGGCGAGCAGCGGAGGCGTTGCTGCGGCCATCGCTGCGGCTGTCGGCACGCTCCTTGCCCGCAGCGCTTTGCTGGCGAGCGCCGCGACGCTCAGGGCTACGTGAATCGGGGCTGCGCGAATCGGCGCGACGCTCACTGCTGCGCGGCGCGGCGGAGGATGGCGCTGCGGGCCGCGATTTGGCCTGCGGCGTTTCGGCACTGTCTTCATCGCCGCTCAGCAGGCGGGTAATGCCCTTGACCAGCCGATCCACCATGCCGCGGGACTGCGCTGGCGGCTGGCTGCCGGTGGCCCGGGCGGCGGGCGCGGGTGTCGGTTCGGGCTTTGGAGCAGGTGCGGTTGTCGGGCCCTTGACGGCCTTCACCGCGGCCTCGTCGCGCCTGACGGGCTTGCCCCAGGCCGCGCCCGGCTCCTGGCCGATCTCGGTGTCGATAGAGAGCTCGTGGCTGTCCGTGTCGAGACCGTCCTCTGCTTCGGCATGGTCGTCGCGCAGTCGCTGAACGTCGTAGTGCGGCGTATCCATCTCGGGATTGGGCAGCAGCACGACCCGAACCTCCTGGCGCTGCTCGATATCGGCCAGGGCGCTGCGTTTCTCGTTGAGCAGATAAGTAGCTACCGGCACCGGAAGGATGGCGCGGATCTGGGCGCTGCGCTCCTTCATCGCCTCTTCCTCGATTAGGCGCAGGATGGAGAGCGACAGCGAGCGAACGTCGCGGATGGTGCCCTGGCCGTCACAGCGCGGACACACTGCGCCGCTGGTTTCGCCCAGCGACGGACGCAGACGCTGGCGCGACATTTCCATCAGGCCAAAGCGCGAAATACGGCCGATCTGGACCCGCGCGCGGTCGATCTTCAAGGCGTCGCGCATGCGATTCTCGACTTCGCGCTGGTTGCGCGCCGGGCTCATGTCGATGAAGTCGATCACCACCAGGCCGCCGATATCGCGCAGGCGCAGCTGGCGGGCGATCTCGTCGGCCGCCTCCAGGTTGGTCTGCAGCGCGGTTTCCTCGATATCGCTGCCGCGGGTGGCCCGGGCGGAGTTGATGTCGATGGAGACCAGCGCTTCGGTATGGTCGATGAAGATGGCGCCACCGGATGGCAGCTTCACTTCGCGCTCGTAGGCGGTCTCGATCTGCGATTCGATCTGGAAGCGCGAGAACAGCGGCACCTCGTCGGCATAGCGGCGGATCTTGTGCTGAAACGACGGCATCATCTCGCGGATGAAGGTCTGGGCCTCTTCATGCACGCTCTCGCTGTCGATCAGCACTTCGCCAATGTCGTCGCGCAAATAGTCGCGCATGGCGCGGATGATGACGTTGGATTCGCGCCAGATCAGGAAGGGGGCGGGGTGCTTGCCGGCGGCGCTGGTGATCGACTCCCAGATGCGCACCAGGTAGTCGAGGTCGCGCTGCAGGTCGTCGGCGCTGCGACCGATGCCGGCGGTGCGCACGATCATGCCCATGTTGCCCGGCACGTTCAGCTGGCTCATGGCCTCCTTGAGCTGGCTGCGCTCCTCGCCCTCGATACGCCGTGAAATGCCGCCAGCGCGGGGGTTGTTGGGCATCAGCACCAGGAAGCGCCCGGCCAGGCTGATGAAGGTCGTCAGCGCCGCGCCCTTGTTGCCGCGCTCCTCCTTGTCGACCTGGACGATGACTTCCTGGCCCTCCTTGAGCACTTCTCTAATGTTGGGCCGCCCCGACACCTCCTTGACGAAGTATTCGCGGGAGACCTCCTTGAGCGGCAGGAAGCCGTGACGCTCTGCGCCAAAGTCGACGAAAGCGGCTTCCAGGGAGGGTTCGACGCGGGTGATCTTGCCGCGGTAAATGTTGGCTTTTTTCTGTTCTCGGGCACCGGATTCGATGTCCAGGTCGTAGAGGCGCTGTCCATCGACCAGCGCGACCCGCAGCTCTTCGGGCTGGGTCGCATTGATGAGCATCCGTTTCATGTTGTCTCACACTATGGACGCACCGGAGGCGTCGACGCAGCCGCTGATGACTCGAGCACAAAGGCGGCTCGGGCTCGATCAGGATGAACAGTGCAGGGAAATGGCACTGGATCTGAGGCGAGCCTTGGACGCCTTGACTGTCGCTCGAGCACCTTGGCTTGCGCAGCACGGTGAAGGCGAAACGTTGGGTGCTATGTGCTTGTAGCTCAGCGCATGTCGTGGATGCGATACGGCGCCCCGCCGTGCCGTTATCCCGCTTGGGGTTCGGGCGCGGCGTGATCATGTTGAGTACGGGGCGGAGGCAGGACATGTCTCGGAGGGTCTGCGCCCATCCGGTCCTGCGGTCACCGCCAACACCTGGCAGTCATCGAATCGCCTACGCCGGCCACCGGTACGATGTTATACGTATCCCGACGGGTGCTGCGCTGATGTGGCGCAGCGGGGCGGGCGTTGGCGTTACTGCTTGTACACTCTTTTTTGCATGTTCTTTCTTGCAACTATCCTGCAAACACGGCGGCGAGACGTCGGAACACTGAGGTCGTCGCGGCCTGATACCTGCGCTCCGGCCTGCGTGTCTATTCGGGCAGGCGCCTGGCGGATACTTTATGATCCTGCGGAGCGTGCGGCGAATATAGCAGCAAAGCGAAAGAGCAGCAATTTAGCACGCACAACATACGGAGCTATTGCAGTTGATCTTGTGACTCGGAGCTGATCCGGCAACAGGTCTGCGAGGGGGCGCTGTGAACCCGTCCATGGGCGCTACCGACGCCCTGCTGCGCTTCCGCTTCCTGCTTCGCTTGCAGGACCGGGGTTGGCCCTCCATGGCCAACCCGTTCGGCGGAGTCCGCCTCACCCATGGCGTCGAACCCCCTCTTCGACCTGTTCCCGGCACTCCTCGTGGCGCCTAACTGCGAACAACATAAGGGTGAGACAGCGGGCGCAGGATAGCGTCTGCTGGGATAGAATGGGGCCTTTATGCAGGTTTCGAGTGGAGTATCGGCATGGCCGAAGGCCGCGATGTGCAGTGGATAGAGGTGACCGAGGGCCAGGTCGGGCAGCGGGTCGACAACTTCCTGATGGGGCGGCTCAAGGGGGCGCCCCGAGCGCTGGTTTACCGCATCGTTCGCAAGGGCGAGGTGCGGGTCAACAAGAAGCGCGTCAAGGCCGATACGCGGCTGGCGCTGGGCGACCTGGTGCGCATTCCGCCGCTGCGGCTGGCGCCGCGGGAGGCGGTCAAGGAAGTCAGCGACAGTCTGCACAACCTGCTGGCCGGCAGCGTGCTGCTGGAAGGGCCGGACTGGATGGTGCTCAACAAGCCGTCCGGGCTCGCCGTGCACGGCGGCAGCGGGGTGAAGATTGGCCTGATCGAAGCGCTGCGTCAGGTGCGCGCCGACCTCGACTTCCTCGAGCTGGTGCATCGGCTGGACCGTGAGACTTCGGGCTGCCTGCTGCTGGCCAAGTCGCGCCCCGCGCTGCTCAGCCTCAATGCGTCGCTGAAAGCGCACGAGATGAGCAAGCGGTATCTGGCCCTGGTGGCCGGACGCTGGCCGGCGCGGCGTGACTTCGTCAGCGCGCGGCTGGATCGCTACGACGCCGGCAACGGCGAGCGCCGCGTGCGGGTTGACAAAGCCGGCAAGGTGGCGCGCACGCGCTTTGCGGTGCGCGAGACGCTTTCCGGGGCGACGCTGGTCGAGGCCGAGCCGATTACCGGTCGTACCCACCAGATCCGCGTCCATGCGGCGCACGCTGGTCACGCCCTGCTGGGCGACGACAAGTACGGCTCCAGAGAAGGTGAGCGCCTGGCGGCGCGGCTTGGCCTGCAGCGGCTGTTCCTGCACGCCTCGGCGCTGACCTTTCCCGAACCCTCCAGCGGCCGACCGGTGCAGATTCGTGCGCCGCTGGGCGAGACGCTGGAGGCGGTGCTGGCCCGGGCTCGGCAGCTGTGAACAGCGGATGCAAGCACTTTCGCTGCCGCGCGGGCATGGCGTGGCGATAAACGACTAGGACAATCGCAGTTAGGCGCGACGAGGAGCGCCGGGAACAGGTCGAAGAGGGGGTTCTACGCCATGGGTGAGGCGGACTCCGCCGAACGGGTTGGCCATGGAGGGCCAACCCCGGTCCTGCAAGCGAAGCAGGAAGCGGAAGCGCAGCAGGGCGTAGGAAGCGCCCAAGGACGGGTTCACAGCGCCCCCTCGTAGACCTGCTGCCGGATCAGCTCCGAGTCACAAGATCAACTGCAATAGCCCTGGATAAACGACAGGTAAATGGTTGGAATAGGGTTGGATGACATGCGTTATCGGCTGATGATATTTGACTGGGACGGCACCCTGATGGACTCCTTGGGGCGCATCGTCGGCTGCATGCAGGCCGCCGGGCGCGATGTGGGGCTGGAGGCGCTGGCCGAAGACAGCATCCGCGACATCATCGGCCTGGGGCTGCCCGAGGCCATTGCCAAGCTGTGCCCCGGCATTGATGCGCGCCAGGCCGAGGCGCTGCGCGAGCGCTATGCGTACCATTTCGTGCACGGGGACATGCCGGCCATGCCGTTTTACCCGGGCGTGGAAGCGGTGCTGCCAACGCTGGCGGCCAACCGCGATCAGCGCCTGGCGGTGGCGACCGGAAAGTCCCGCCGCGGCCTGGATCGAATGTTCAGCAGGACCGGCAGCGGCGGGTGGTTTCATGCCAGCCGCACCGCCGACGAGACTCGCTCCAAGCCGCACCCGCAGATGCTCGAAGAGCTGCTGGCCGAGCTTGACGTGCCGGTGTCCGAGGCGGTGATGATTGGCGATACCGAATATGATCTTGAAATGGCCAGGGCGCTGAACATGGACCGCGTGGCGGTGAGCTACGGAGTACACAGCGTTCGGCGGCTGTCTGCCAGCAAGCCCAGGTTCATCGCCGATGATTTTCATGAGCTGGCCGACTGGCTGAAAGGCTGATTGAAGCAGCGGCAAACTGCAGGCGACACAGCGGATCGGGATAGGAAGGCTATGGACGAGACAACAGCAAGCCATTCAGGCGGCGCCGGTCGTGAATCCGCCGCTCAGGCCGAGGTGCTGCGCGAGCAGCAGCGCCTGGCCCAGCAGGACATGCTCGACCGCTGGCTGCGCGATGTGCTGGCCGAGCAGCGCAGCGGGCGGCGCTGGAAGATCTTTTTCCGCTTTCTGTTTGCCGCGCTGATCCTGGCATCGCTGTCGATCACGGCGGTGGGACTGTTCAAGGCGACCCGGGGCGGGGTCGCCGGGGCCGGCGGGCCACACCTGGGCGTGGTGCAGGTCAGGGGCGTGATCGACTCGGAGTCCGAGGCCAGCGCCGGGCGGCTGATTCAGGGGCTGCGCAAGGCCTGGCGCGCCGAGGCGACCCGGGCGGTGATTGTGCACATCAATAGCCCCGGCGGCAGCCCGGTTCAATCGCAGCGCGTGTACGACGAAATCACCCGGCTGCGGGAGAAGGGCGGCAAGCGGATCATCGCGGTGATCGAGGATATCGGGGCCAGCGGTGCCTATTACATCGCCTCGGCCGCCGACGAGATCGTGGCGGCGCCCTCGAGCCTGGTGGGCTCCATTGGCGTGATCAGCGCCGGCTTCGGGCTCGAGGGCGCCATCGACAAGATCGGCGTGGAGCGGCGAGTGTTCAGCGCCGGTGAGAACAAGGCCTTTCTCGACCCGTTCAGCGATATCCCGCCACAGCAGCGCGCCTTCTGGGAAGAGGTGCTGGCCCAGACCCATCGCCGGTTCATCAGCGACGTCGAGGCCGGCCGCGGCGAGCGGCTGTCCGACGATCCGGCGCTGTTCAGCGGCCTGGTCTGGGCCGGCGGCCAGGCCCTGGAGCTTGGGCTGGTCGATCGCATCGACACTCTGGATGGCGTGGCGCTGGCCTTCGGCGAGCAGACGCAGCTGCGGGATTACACGCCGAGCCTCGATCCCTTTGAGCGCTTTACCCGGCGCTTTGCGCTAAGCGTGACGGAGTCGCTGGGCCTGCCCCAGGCGCAGTCGCCCTCACCGCTGCGCTATCAGCTGCCCTGAGCCGCCTGTTGCGCCGCCGGGCCTGGCAGACCGTCCGCCGCCAGCGGGTCAAGCCCGGCCTCGCGCAGCCACTGGCACAGGCGTATCAGCGGCAGGCCGATCAGCGTATTGGGGTCGTCGCCCTCCAGGCGCTCGAATAGAGTGATGCCGAGGCCTTCCATGCGAAAGCTGCCGGCACACTCCAGCGGCGACTCGCGCTCGATGTAGTTGGCCACCTCCGTCGTGCTCAGCCGTCGAAACACCACGTCGTAGTGCTCATGGCAGAGGCGCCGAGAGCCCTGGTGCGTGTCGATCAGTGCCAGGCCGGTGACAAAGCTGACGCGCCGGCCCGAAAAGCGGGCGAGCTGTGTCCGCGCCGCAGCGGAGTCAATCGGTTTGCCGAGAATTTCGCCTTGAAAGACGGCGACCTGGTCCGACCCCACGATCAGGTGCGCCGGCCAGTCTCGGGCGAGCGCCTCGGCCTTGGTCTGCGCCAGCCGCTCGACCAGTGCGGCAGGGGGTTCGCCGGCGCGCGGGCGCTCATCAATATCGGGGCTGGCCCAGCGGTAGGGCAGCTGCAGCTGGTCCAGCAGCTGGCGTCGCCAGCGCGACCCCGAGGCAAGCACGAGTCGAGCCATGAGGGTTCTCCGTGTTGGGTGCCGGGTCAAAGGGACCCGCGGAATGTGTGTGACGGCCCGATGTCGCAATCAAGGCCAACTCTGTTGGCGTCGGGCTTTGACACGGCCAGGGCGAGTGCCTATCATATCGCGCCTATGTTGACCTCACGACTTCCCGCCAGGGTCGAGCCGTATCGGCTTGCCGCCCAGGGCGAAACTCTCGAGGGCCTGGTGGCCCTTGCCGAGCTCAAGCGTCTCGCCGCAGAGGCGGGGCCTCAAGAGGGCGATGCCCGCGTGCGCCTGCATTTCGATCATGACGCACAGGGGCGGCGCATTATCGAGGGCCGCCTGGAGGCGACGCTGCAGCTGCCCTGTCGGCGCTGCCTGCAGCTAATGGAGCAGCGCGTGAGCAGCGAGTTTCTGCTCGGTATGGTGACAAGCGACCGCTTGGCCGCCGAGCTGCCGAGCACCCATGAGCCGGTGCTGGTAGAAGACGGGCAGCTGGACCTGCTGGCAGCGGTGGAAGACGAGCTCATCCTCAGCCTGCCCCAGGTGGTTTATCATGCCGAGGCCGACTGTGCGGTCTCGCGCGACCAGCTGAGCAGCGGGGCGGATGCCGATGTATCGGACGAGCCCCCCGAAAGTCCCTTCGATGTGCTCAAGCACCTCAAGGGAAAAGCCTGATTCCTTACTGATTTGTACTCTGGAGTGACATTCCATGGCCGTTCAAAAAAGCCACAAGACCCGTTCCAAGCGCGGCATGCGTCGCAGCCACGATGCGCTGACCGCTCCGGCCCTGTCCCAGGACAAGGAAACCGGCACGACGCATCTGCGCCACCACGTCTCGCCTGACGGTTTCTACCGTGGTCGCAAGGTCGTCGACGTCGGATAGCGGCGTACTGCCGGCAATGATTGCCGGCAGCTGATATGCGCATAGCCATCGACGCCATGGGCGGGGATCTGGGTCCTCGAGCTACGGTCAGAGGCGCCGCCAGCGCGGTCAGCGGCGACGATCGACTTGACGTCGTATTGTTCGGGC
>DATHXP010000445.1:0-17871 GCA_035459605.1 Halomonas sp.
CCAGCGCGCCCTGCGCGAGCGCACCTTTCTGCACGCCCACGGCACCAGCACGCCCAAGAACCGCGTGACCGAATCTCACGTGTTCGACCGGGTAGCGCGCGCCCACGGCATCGAGCGGTGGCCGGTGGTGGCCATCAAGGCCTTTATCGGCCACTCCCAGGGCAGCGCCGCTGGCGACCAGCTGGCCAGCGCCCTGGGCAGCTTTCAGCACGGCCTGCTGCCGGGTATTTTCACGCTGGACGCCGTCGCCGACGACGTCCACGCCGAGCGCCTGCGTCTTTCACGCGAGCCGCTGGCCTTTTGCGGCGACGCGTCCTTTATCAATGCCAAGGGCTTCGGCGGCAACAACGCCACCGGCGTGGTGCTGTCGCCCGGCGTGACCGAGCGGCTGATGGCCAAGCGCCACGGCGCGCCGGCCATGGAGGCATGGCGTCAGCGTCGCGAAGCCACGCGCCAGGCCGCGGCGGCCTACCATCAGCGCGCCGACCAGGGCCACTTTGCCCCGCGCTACCGCTTTGGCGACGGCGTGCTGGAAGGCCCCGAGCTGCGCGTAGAAGCCGATGCCATTCACATCCCCGGCTATGCCAACCCCGTTTCCATGGCCGTCAACAATCCGTTTGGTCGCCTCAGTGACGACGAAGGAGAGTCATCATGAAAGTCGCCATCTATCCGGGCACCTTCGACCCCATTACCAACGGCCATCTCGACATGATCGGGCGCGCCAATCGGCTGTTCGAGCGAGTGGTGGTCGCCATCGCCGGGAGTCCGGACAAGAGCCCCAACCTGAGCCTGGACACCCGCATCCAGCTGGCCCGCGAGGTCACGGAAGAGTTCGATAACGTCGAGATCATCGGCTTTTCAGGACTGCTGACGGAGCTCATGCAGCGCCAACAGGCGCGCATCATTCTGCGCGGCCTGCGCGCCGTGTCGGATTTCGAATACGAGCTGCAGCTGGCCAACATGAATCGCTCGCAGATGCCCCATCTGGAAACCGTATTCCTGACATCGGAAGTGGAAAACTCCTACATTTCCTCGACCCTGGTGCGTGAGATCGCCAAGCTGGGCGGCGACGTGTCGAAATACGTGCCCCCCGCCGTCGTAGACGCCCTGCATAGCCACTATAATAACTGATCGAAACGCTCGGTCTTTACCAGGCTGCGGCTGCAACACCCACGAGGCAACCCATGGCACTGATGATCACCGACGAGTGCATCAACTGCGACATCTGCGAACCCGAATGCCCCAACGAGGCCATCTCGGCGGGCGACGAGATCTACATCATCGACCCCAACCTGTGCACCGAGTGCGTCGGCCACTACGACGAGCCCCAGTGCCAGCTGGTGTGCCCCGTGGACTGCATTCCGCAGGATCCCCAGCGCGCGGAAACACGCGAGCAGCTGATGGAAAAGTATCAGCGCATCGTCGGCACGAATTAATAGCTATCCAGGTCCAGACACAAACCCGCCCGCCGATGCCGATGCCTTCATACGCCGTGCTGCACTTATCTCCCGACATCAGCGCTTGCCTGGCGTGCCGATTCGCTCGCACTGACTGGGCAGCAACTCTTCGTGGCTAGCTCCTCCTCCAGCTATCAACGCCTGTGGTCGCTGGCCTGGCCGATCATCCTGTCCAACATCACCGTGCCGCTGCTCGGGCTGGTGGATACCGCCGTGGTGGGCCACCTGCCCGATGCGCGCTATCTGGCGGCGGTTACCCTGGGCGCCACGCTGTTCAGCTTTCTCTACTGGGGCTTTGGCTTTCTGCGCATGGGCACCACCGGGCTGACCTCCCAGGCCGCCGGGCGCGAGGACGACGAAGCCGTCCGCAACCTGCTGGGGCAGTCGCTGCTGCTGGCCATGGCACTGGGGGGCATGCTGATCGTGGCGGGCGATCCGCTGGTAAGCCTGGGGCTATGGCTGCTCGATGGCAGCGAGCAGGCCACTGTGCTTGCCGCCGAATACGCCGGCATCCGCCTGCTCTCGGCGCCGGCGGTGCTGGCCAACTACGCGATTCTCGGCTGGTTTCTCGGCCAGCAGAACTCTCGGGTGACGCTTGTCATCATGGTGCTGACCAACGGCATCAATATCGGGCTCGACCTGCTGTTCGTAGTGGGGCTCGGCATGACCAGCAACGGCGTGGCCTGGGCCACGGTCATCGCCGACTACAGCGGCCTGGCGCTGGGTCTGTGGCTGGTCAATCACCAGCTGAAGCTGCTCAAGGGGCGCTTTCTGCGCCGGCGCCTGCTGCGCCTGGCCGCCTACGGCGAGCTGTTCGCGGTCAATGCCAACCTGTTCGTGCGCACCCTGGGGCTGCTGTTTGCCATGGCGTTCTTTACCGCCCAGGGCGCCGCCCAGGGCGACACGGTGCTGGCCGCCAACGCCGTGCTGCTGCAGTTCATCATGCTGACTTCCTACGCCCTGGACGGCTTCGCCCACGCCACCGAGTCGCTGATTGGCCGCGCCATCGGCCAGGCCAGCGCCAGGGCATTCAACCACACCCTGCGCGCCGCCACCTACTTCTCACTCGTCACCGCCGGCCTGGCCACTCTGGCTTTTGTATTCGGCGGTGAAACGCTGATTGCTGCGCTGACCGGCCTTGATGAGGTGCGCAGCACGGCGGCGCGCTATCTTCCATGGATGATGACGCTGCCGCTGATTACCGTATGGAGCTATCTGCTCGACGGCGTATTTATCGGCGCAACGGCCATCAGGCAGATGCGCAACAGCGTGTTTGCTGGCCTCGCGATCTTCCTGGGGCTGTGGTGGCTGCTGCAGGGGCTGCTCAATCATGGACTAGTCAACCATGGACTCTGGCTGTCATTTGTCGTGTTTTTCGTGGTCCGCTCGGCGGTGCTGATCGCCTATCTGGGGCCTTTGCGGCGTCGATATGGCATGCTGGAGAGCGTCTAGCCGCGGGCCTTGAAATCTCTCCGCTTAGGGAAGCGCTGAAGAAATCGCCGAGCGGCTCAAGCACAAGGCGCACGGAGCGCAGGAACCGGAGCCTATGCGGTATAGGCGAGGATTCCGAGCACCGCGCAACGCAGTGATTGAGACGCGCAGGCATTTATTCAGTGTTTTCCTAGACCTTGGTCGGACACACTCACTACAAACGCTGCATTAGCGTAGATTAAATCGCAGGGAAACCGTATCTAAAAAAGCATGGCCGCCCGTGCGGCTTAGTCACTAGATAATGAAAGGATGCCTGGATGCTTAAATTTATTTCCAGACCCGCCGTCAAGCTGGTCGAGCGCTACCTGCCCGACCCCTATATCTTTGTGCTGCTGCTGACGATCATCGCCGCCGCTGCCGCCATCGCCATAGAGCGCCAGTCGCCGCTGGCGGTGCTGGAGTACTGGGGCGATGGCTTCTGGGGCCTGCTGAGCTTCTCGATGCAGATGCTGCTGGTGCTGGTGACCGGCTTCATGCTGGCAAGCTCACCCCCCGTCAAGCGGCTGCTGCAAAGTCTGGCCGGCCTGGCCAAAAATGCCGGCGCGGCCATCGTGCTGGTGACCCTGGTATCGCTGGCCGCCAGCTGGATCAACTGGGGCTTTGGCCTGGTGGTGGGCGCCCTGTTCGCCAAGGAGCTGGCCCGGCAGATCCGCGTCGACTATCGTCTGCTGGTGGCCAGCGCCTACTCCGGCTTCGTGGTCTGGCACGGCGGGCTTGCCGGCTCGATACCGCTGACCATCGCCACCGAAGGCCACTTCACGGTGGAGCAGATCGGCGTGATCGGCACCGGCCAGACGATCTTTTCGTTCTTCAACCTGGGCATCGTCATCGCCCTGTTCATCGCCGTGCCGCTGATCAATCGCCTGATGCTGCCCAGCGACAAGGAGAGCGTTTACATCGACCCGGCGCTGCTGGGCGATGAAGAAGAGACGCGCCCGCGCATCACCCGCCCCGCCGAGCGCCTGGAGAACAGCATGACGCTGGCGCTGCTGGTCGGCGTGCCGGGCCTGCTCTACCTGCTCAGCTACTTCATTGGCGGCGGCGGCCTCAACCTGAACGTGGTCAACTTCATGTTCCTGTTTCTGGCCATCGTGCTGCACCGCACCCCGCAGAGCCTGCTCAATAGCCTCAACGAAGGTATCAAGGGCGGCGCGGGCATCGTCATTCAGTTCCCGTTCTACGCCGGCATCATGGCGATCATGATCCAGTCCGGCCTGGCCGAGACGCTGTCCACGGCGCTGATCTCGTTTGCCACCGAGACCAGCCTGCCGTTCTGGTCCTTCATCAGCGCGGGCATCGTCAACATGTTCGTACCCTCCGGCGGCGGCCAGTGGGCGGTGCAGGCGCCGGTCATGCTGCCGGCCGCCGAGGCGCTTGGCGTGGACATCCCGCGGGTCGCCATGGCAGTAGCCTGGGGCGATGCCTGGACCAACCTGCTGCAGCCCTTCTGGGCCCTGCCGGTGCTGGGTATCGCCGGCCTCAAGGCCAAGGACATCATGGGCTTCTGCCTGATCCAGCTGGTATTTACCGGCATCATCATCTCCGTCGGCCTGACCTGGCTGTAATTCACTCAAGGAACTGTCTAAGGTCAACAAAAATGCCCTACCACGACCTGCCAGAACACAACGAGCTCTCGATGACCGTGCTGATGACGCCGGACATGGCCAACTTCAGCGGCAAGGTACACGGCGGGGCTATTCTCAAGCGGCTCGACGAGGTGGCCTACGCCTGCGCCAGCCGCTATTCCGGCCACTACGTGGTCACCCTGTCGGTCGATCAGGTGCTGTTCAAACAGCCGATCCATGTCGGTGAGCTGGTCACCTTCCTGGCCAGCATCAACCACGTGGGCCGAACGTCCATGGAAGTGGGCGTCAAGGTAGTCGCGGAAGATATCCGCAACAAGCTGATCCGCCACACCAATAGCTGCTACCTGACCATGGTGGCGGTGGGCGACGACGGCAAGCCGGTCAGAGTGCCGCCGCTGGAGCTGAAAACCCCGATGCAGAAACTGCGCCACGAGAAGGCGGCGCGGCGCAAACAGCTGCGCAAGCAGGCCGAGCAGGAAGAGCGCCGCGTCAGCCAGAAGCTTGAGGCGACGATAAACAGGGGCGCAGCGCCGACATAGCCTGGGCGCTTTAAAACAGGGAGGTTAAACAGCGTGGGTGCCGGAGACGGCACCCACGTTCGGTATCACACCCATCAAGAAATCATCGCTCAACTTGATGATCTCTGAATGGCTTCTCCACCCTCCTCGATATCCTCTCCCACGCCGCGTATCGTATTGCAGCCGGCCAGCAGCGAGAGGGTCATCAGTCCGGCCAGCATCAGCAGTAAGCCGCGTTTCATGGTGTTCTCCTCAAGTCTCACATTGTGGAAAAGTAACGGCTTATTCAATGTAGCAGGAGCCGCAAGATAATGGCCACGATGGCGGTGACGGTCAGCCACTTCACCCACAGGGCGCCCCGCGGCCCCATGTTCACCTTCACCGCCAGCCAGGCCCCGGTCATGGTGCCCAGCGCCAGCAGCAGGCCATAGCCCCAGCGCACCTGGCCGGTGAGCATGAAAATGGCCAGCGCCGGCAGCGTATAGAGCAGGATGATCAGCGCCTTGAAGACGTTCACCTGCGCCAGATCGATACGCAGCATGCGATACAGCACCACAATAAACAGCACGCCCACGCCAACCTGGATAAAACCGCCGTACACGCCGATAAGCAGCATCACCAGATAGACGACCGGCGTCAGCCGCTCAGGCGTCAGCGGTCGGGTGGCGATGCGCGGCTGCGGCAGCAGCAGCATCGCCGCCGCCCCGAGCATGACCGCGATCAGGATGGCCTCGAACAGCGCATCGCTGGTCTGAAGTGCCAGCCAGGCGCCCAACAGGGAGCCCACCACCGCCGGCACCGCCAGGCGCAGGCTGAGCGCAAACTGGCTGGCCCCGGCGCGGCGAAAATTACCTACTGCCGAGACGCTCTGCAGCGCAATCGCCACCCGGTTGGTACCGTTGGCCGCCTGGGGCGGCAGACCCAGAAACATCAGCAGCGGCAGCGTCAGCATCGAGCCGCCGGCGGACAGCACGTTGATGAACCCCGCCAGGGTACCGATGCCCAGCAGGGCCAACGCTTCGAACCATGCCATCACGCCTTCTCCATCCGTTGAATTGCGGCGCCCAAGCATAGCGGCTGAACGCGACGTTGAGGGACAGGCGATCCGCCCGAGCCCTACACGGCCGACCAGCAGGCCGAGATGCGCAGTCGGCTACTGGCGCTGGTCGCTGCCATCGACTGGTGCGAGCCGGCCTGACGCCGAGGGTCCAGCCTGGGGCGTCGCCATCAGGCGCTCGGCGAGGCGATCCAGCCAGGGCTGCACCAGCGCCGGAGGGAGCGGCTGCGAGTCGCGCCAGGCGCGCATGCTCACTCGCGTGCCGCCGGTGAGCGGCTGGCTTTTGACCTCAACCCGATAGCCCGGCCAGCGTGCGATCACCGCCTCCAGCTTGCCGGCACGGCTATCGCTGTCGCGGATCACGTAGCCGTCCTCCATGAACAGCGCTGCGGCCTCGGGCAATACCCGCTCGTTCGGCGCCGCAAGCGCGAGCACTGCCGGCGTCGGTGGCGGGGGCGCGACGGCACAGCCCGCCAGCGTCAGGCCAATGACCAGCAGCAAGCATCGAGCGTTCATCGGCGCTCCTCCAGCGGCTGCCCTGGCACGGGCTGTGCTTGAGCGGGCTGATCATGAAGGCGCTGCTGCCTCAGGGCCAGGCGCAGCGACCGGCAGAAGGCCTCATCGGAGCCGGTGCGTGATTCCCCCAGCTCCCCCCGCCAGTCGAACACGCGCAGGTCGCGGCTGATCCGCATCTGCCTGCCCTCGACCAGCACCGAAACCCGCTCCACCAGGGTGGCGTCGTCGCGGTAGGCGCCCATGCCAACGCCGATACCCACCCCGGAGTGAAACCCGCCGCCGCTGCCGCCCATCACATAGCCGCCCAGCCTCGGCCAGGAGTCTACTCTGCTTTGAAAGAACGTAGGGCTGGAGCGTTCCGCGCTGACCAGACCAAGCCGAGGGTCGACGTGACGCACCAGAAAGTCCTCGCTCTCAAGCGCTGCGGCCACCTGCGCCAGCGTCATCGGCGGCGTATGATCCGCCAGCTCCCAGCGGCAGCTGGCATGGGGAGAAGGTTCGGCCACCGGCAGCTCCGTCGGAGTCAGCTGGCAGCCGGTCAACGCAAGCCCCAGCAGCGTGATCAGCAGCGCCGGACCCAGCTTTTCTTGCAGCCACTGTTGCAGCATCACTCACTCCTTATTCACCCCTTGCTCAAGCCGACGGCGCCTGGCCGCCCTTGAATATTCGGCAGTATGCCCGCATATCATGCACTTAGGCTATGGTGGCGATATACACAATTGGCTAGCGATAGCACCCGTCTCGTCAGTACCATCTCGTATGTACCATTTGTCTGTACATGATGAGACAGCGATCAAGGAGAGGTAAGCATGAGCAATACCAATAGCATAGGCCTGCATGAAGGCAGCGCCAGCCAGCTGTCCGAAAAACTCAACGGGCTGCTGGCGAACTACCAGCTGTTCTACATGAACGTGCGCGGCTATCACTGGAACGTCAAGGGTCCCAATTTTTTCGAGCTGCACGACAAGTTCGAGGAGTTCTACACCGACCTGCTGATCAAGATCGACGAGGTTGCCGAGCGCGTCCAAACCCTGGGGCACCAGCCGGTGCACGCCTACAGCGACTACTTCCGCCTCGCCGCGATCGAGGAAGACAAGAACGTGACCGACGGCAAGACCGGCGTTCGCGGCGTGCTCAAAGGCTACCAGACGCTGATCGAACTGCAGCGCGAGCTGCTCTCCATGGCCAACGACGCCGACGATGAAGGCACCGCGGCACAGATGAGCGACTATATCCGCGAGCAGGAAAAGACCGTCTGGATGCTCAACGCCTATCTGGGCTGAGCCACGTCTCCCTGAGTTTCATACGCAGTGCTGGTATTTTGGTACCAGGCCCTAGGTCTTGAATTTTATACGAAGAATCAAGAGCCTGCGCTATAGCGCAGGCTCTTTTCTTATGCCGCATGCCAGCGCGGCACCCTCATTACTTAAGTTTTATTGATTGGATTATCAGACAGCTTGAATTAAAATCTGCCGAATTTATAACCTTGGGAAAGGCTAACAAGGACCAGTACTTGGTGTTAGCCAGTTTATAAGGAACATCATTGCGCCTCGTAACACACTGGAGCGTTGAGCTCACCACGTTACTGCTGGGGCTGGCCCTCCTGCTAGTGATTGCAGATGCGCTACCTCCCAATCTTTTCACGCCGGGAACGGCACAGTTCTTCTTCGCTATCGGCTTTATCGGCATATGGCGCTATAGCTGGTGGTGTGTACACCTGGTGCGGGCGCTGATCTACAACTTGCATCACTTCCCCGCGCTGCGCCGCAAGGCCGATGCAGCGCCGCTAGAACAGGCTACCGATGAGCTGTTTATTCTGTGTACCTCGTTTCGTATCGCTCCGCACATCAACTTTGCCGTATATCGTGTCCTGATCTTAGACGCCATGACGCTTGGCATTCCGGTGACGATCTTTGCCTCGCTTTCCGATCGCAGCGACGTGGACGCTATCGAGCATGCCTTTGACAGCTGTGGGCGCCCGGCAAAAATCCATCTGCATTATCTATTCCAGCGTGGTGATGGCAAGCGCTCAGCCATGGGTGATGCCCTTCGTGCCATTTCCCGTCGCCTGCCATCGCCCCGCGCCCAGGTGGTGCTGATGGACGGTGATGTTCAGCTGGAGCCGGGCACACTACCGCGCTCGCTGGCGTTTTTTGCCGCCGACCCCGAGTTGGGAGCGCTGACCACCAATAACCAGGCAATTGTCGATGGCGGCGACGTTACTCGGGCCTGGTATGCGCTGCGCCACGCACAGCGCCATCTGATGATGAGCTCCATGGCGCTGTCGCGTCGGTTGCTGGTGCTTACGGGCCGCTACAGTGTGTTCCGCGCCGACATCACCACAGACCCTGGCTTTATCGAACTGGTAGAGAACGACAGCCTACGCCACTGGCGGCTGGGACACTTCAAGTTCCTGTCAGGGGACGATAAATCCACCTGGTTCTGGCTACTGAAGCGCGGCTATACCATGCGCTACTTGCCTGACGTTTTTGTGACCGGCATTGAGGCGCTGCCCGATAAGAAACGCTTTTTCTACTCCACGCGGGATCTGATGCAGCGCTGGTTTGGCAACATGCTACGCACCAGTGGACGCGCCATTCATTTAGGGCCGCGTCGTCTAGGCTTTTTTGTGTGGTGGTGCCTAGTCGACCAGCGTATTTCCATGTGGACAACTCTGGTCGGCCCGACCATTGCTCTGCTGATGACGCTATTTATCAAGACGTCATTTCTGTTTGCCTATCTGCTGTGGGTAACCTTTACTCGCTGCGTGGTAACGCTCGTGCTGGGCCGAATGAGCGGGCGCATCAGCTTACTATGGGTACCACTGCTGTACTACAACCAGGTGGCCGGCGCCCTGATCAAGACCTACGTCATGTTTCGCCTGAACCGCCAGTCCTGGACGCGCCAGGGGATCTCTTCCGGCGAGCCGCGCGACCGCAAGCGTCGCCTGCGTCAGCGGCGCCTAAGCCGGCTGCTGCATGGCACCTACGCTGCCGGTCTGCTGCTGGCCATCAGCTACGGTATCCACCTGCTCCAGCCACCGGACGCTCTATCAGTAGCGGCCATGGGTCATGACGTGCAGCGTACGCGCAGCCAGCTGGACGAGCGCTGGCTCCTGGCGAGCGTGACTCAGGGCCCCTCAGGTAGCACCGTTCAGCTACCGGGCGGCACGCTGTACTTCGGCGACACGCTGGCTGAACATGCACGCACTTTAGAGAATGTGCATGCGGTAACGCTGATCGGCCAGCGCACTACACTGGTACTTTCCCCCAAGGCAGCGCGCCTGTTTGAAACGCCGGCACCGGTCGACCTGATAGGACGCATAACCTGCGGTCATGGGGCACCCTGCAAGCTGAAACTGGGTAACTCGATACTCCAGCTCAATAACGTCACGCTTACCCTGAACACAGATAACATGCAGCCGCAAAGTTAGCGTTTTTTGATTAAGGAAATGGTTTTTGATGTCTGATACACCCCCTGACAGACAGGACAGTGGGCATATTGCCCATGAACAACGCGATGAGCGCCGCCATATCCGGCTACAGCTGCCGTTTCGCGTCGCATTTGACCAGCAACCGCCGCTGGAGGGCTACGACCTCTCCATCAGCGGCTTTGCCGTGTACTCGACCACGCCAACAGAAAAGGACGCGCTACGCCAAGGACAGCTGCTGGTCGCTGCCGGCAGCGCCGAGTTCTCGGTGCCTTTTCAGGGGCGCTGCCTGCGCAGCCGCTTTGATGAGAGCCAGGGACGCTACCTGGAAGCGTTTACCTTTACCCAGCTAGAACCCTCACAGCGCGAGCTGCTCAGACGGGTGATGCGCGCCTTTCTGGAGGGCCGCCATGCCAGCGTGGAGGAACTCACCGGCGCCCAGGACCCGCAGACACCGCGCCGCACTGCGTCACACAGCCCCTTAGAAGAGCAAGCCGGCAGCGCCCGGCGCTTATGGCGCTATGGCCTGCTGCTGACAGTACTGGTACTGCTGGTGCTGATCGGCGCGGCCACCCTATATCGCCATTTCCTGCTAGTGGAGCCGCAGTTTGCCGCAATCAGCGCGCCTCGGGTGGATATCGTCTCACCCGGCGACGGCGTACTGGAAAATCTTGGCCTTGTGGCAGGCGACAGCGTGATCCGCGACCAGCCGCTGGTCAGCGTGCGTGCCGAAGCGCTGGAAGCGGATCTGGCACTCGCGCGTGCCGGCCAGCGCTTCAACCACAGGCTTATCGACAACCTGCAAGAAAGCCTGGATAACAGCGATACGAATCGGGTCAGCGTCTACAACGCCACGCGGCCGGACGATTTTCGCGCCAGCGGCTACGCCATTGTCGATGCCAACATCGCAAGGGCGCGCAGCGAGCAGCTGGCGGCCAGCGTAGAGTTCGAGAAAGCCCGGGTCAACGCCCTGGAAACACGGGCGGCGGGGCTCAAGCTGTACAGCCCCTGCGACTGCATGGTCGGCTGGGCGGTCAACGGCGCCGGCAACGTGTACGTACAGAAGGGTGATCGGCTGATGACCCTGATCGAGACCCGCGAGGACCAGACGCTGGTCGAGGCGCTGGTGCACATGAAGGATATCGGTCGCATCAAGCCCCATCAGATGGCCTTTGTGCGCCTACCGAACAGCAACGAAATTATTGAATCTCGGGTGCGCAGCGTCGCGCTGGACGTCGAGCGCCAGCCGCGCGCCGGTTTCCCCCAGTGGGTGCGCCAGCAGCAGAATGTAGCCAGCGTGCTGCTGATACCCGAACATCCGCTGCCGACCAGTCTGGTGGGCTACCCGGTCGAAGTGCGCTTCAGCGACTCGCCGATGCTGGCGGCCAGCGCCGACTGGGTATGGCGCCAGTTGACAGACGCGGCCCACTGGCTAGAAGACTTCGGCAGGCGAGAAAGCGCAGCGCCGGCCAGCGAGCTAGGCGCAGAAGAGGGCTCATGACCGCTCACGCCACCCTTGGGACTATCAAAGCCGGCCACGTTGCCTGCGGCCTTGCCGGACTGCTGGCAACGCTGCCCATGTTCGCCCTGGCCAAGGCTGCCCCGCTGCCCTGCTCCCAGCGATTGACACCGGTTACCGCGGCTGCGCCTGGCGGCGGTGGCAGCCTCGGCCAGGTGTTGGAAAACGACTTGGGCGCGACCCGGCTATGGGGCGAGAACAATCTAAGCGTGCTGGATCACGCCGCGCCCGATGGCAAGCCCGCGCTGCGAGCCACCTATCCTGCCGACAGCTCTTCTCCCAGCGATGCGCCAAGCGCCGAGCAACGCGGCGGCGCCGGGTTCTACACCGCCCCCGAGAGGCTTGCGGGCAGCGACCATGCCTGCCTTGCCTATCGGGTACGCTTCCCCGCCGGCTTTGATTTCGTCAAGGGCGGCAAATTGCCCGGCCTTTATGGCGGCCAGGCGCCCAGCGGTGGCAGGCAGGCCGACGGCTACAACGGTTTTTCGCTACGCCTGATGTGGCGCAAAGAGGGACAAGGCGAACTGTACACCTACGTGCTGAAACCCCAGCAGCGCTACGGGGTGTCCATGGGACGAGGAAACTGGCATTTCCCCCGGGAAGAATGGGTAGATATTGAACTGGAGGCCAGGCTCAACACGCCGGGAGAAGCCGACGGTGTGACGCGAGTCTGGGTAGACGGCGAGCTGGTGCTTGAGCGCCGGGACATCATCTACCGCAGCACGCCAGCGCTTCACGTTGACGGATTGATGTTCTCGACATTTTTCGGCGGCACCGGCGATGGCTGGCGCACCCCACGCCGTCAGCATGTCGATTTTGCTAGCTTGCGCTTTTACCGGCCGGCGCTGTGAGGAGTGTTATGTCTGTGTACAGCTTGAAGTGTACTGCCTACCTGCTACTGGCACTGTTCGCTGGCGTCGCTCAGGCCATGACGCTCGAGCAGCGGCAGGCGCTGGACTTGAGCCGCTATACCGTAAATAACCCCGACGCCTCGTACTTTTCGGTTAAGGCACGTCGTAAGCTGCTGCAAGTCACGAATAACGACATGTTTATGCAGCAACAGGATGCCCTAGCCAACCGCTTCAGCTGTCGCGAGCAACTGGCCCAACCGGTGCTGCGCGAAGGCCTGCGCCTGCCCAGCTTCTACCCCAAACCGGACGCGTGGCGTGAGGCTTCACGGCCCTACTTCGCCTTCGAGGATACGGTGACCGGCCTGGCCGGAGCCTACATGACCAGCGGTGATGGCTACTACGCCGACTGCCTGGTGCGCTACCTGGATCGCTGGGCCAGCCAGCAAGGGCTGGAGGCGTTTTACTACCAGCTTTACGAGCCCCAAGCCTGGTACGCCACCGAGTCGATGATCTTTGCCGCCGCCATGGCTTACTCCATCGTGCGTCCGGCAACCACTGAGCACGCACAGCAGCAGCGCATTGAGCGCTGGCTGAACCGCCTGGCCCACCGCCACATGGCCATTCCCGGGCGCAGCGGCGGCAGCTGCTGCAACAACCACTTCTACCGCCGGGCGCTTTACGCCAGCATGGTGGGCGTACTTACCGAAGACAACACACTGTTCCAATTTGGCGTCAGCGCCATCTATTCCGCACTGTCTGAAATGACGCCGGAAGGCGGCTTTCCTCGCGAACTGATGCGCGGGCGCCGCGCGCTGCACTACCAGAACTACGGGCTTCTCTACTTGATTACCAATATGGAAATCATTGCTCGTCAAGGCTATGACATCTACCAGCTGGAAATCGACGGCCATACCATCCACGACGGCATTGCGCTGGCGATCGAAGGGCTAGAGACTCCGGAACATTTCTCTGACCAGGCTGGAGAAACCATCCCCATACCCAAAGCGCAATATCAAGGTTTTATCCGCGACGGCCAGTACTTTGCCTGGATGGAGATCTACCTCTCGCGCTTTGACAACCCGCGACTGGACGCCTTCTTGCGCGACTATCGCCCTGTCTATAATCGCAGCGCCGGTGGCTATACCACGCTGTACTTCATGGCGCCCGATCGACAGCGACGCTCGACACCAACGCGAATTGTTCCAGGCAGCGAATCTCCCATGCCGCTGTACCTGGAGACAGCACCATGAGCGCAAGCCCATATCGCTTTTTCCACCGCTGCGCCAGCACTGCCAGGCTGGCGGTCGCGCTGACACTAACAGCGTCACTGAGCGCCTGCCAGACACTACCCATGACCAGTGACGCGCGCATAGCGCCGCTGACGGAAGCAGACAAGACGCTACTTGACTGGCGCTGGCCCTATCAGATGAACCAGCTTGAGTGGAAAAGCATCCGGCGCGCGCGTCGCGCCGTCGAGCTGGGAGACCATCAGCAGGGGCTGGCGCGCCTGAATGAGTTAGCCGCCAGGGGCAAGCCGCCAGCGTATTATGAGCTGGCCAAGATGTACCACTACGGCCGCGGCGTAAGCCAGGACGCACGCCGGGCCGAAACACTATATCGCCAGGCCATCCGCCCCAACTCCTCCATCCGCGATAACGCCGCCTACAACCTGGCCCGGCTGTACCTTACCCGACCCGAACTTGGTGAGCACAGCATACTTGCCTATCACCTGCTGTATGAGGCGCTAGCAGGTGAGCGCCGAGCCGAAGCCTTGACCTGGCTCGGCTATTTACGCGCCCACGGTGCTGAAGGCATACCGGCAAACCCCGGTCGTGCCAAACGGCTCTATCAGCAGGCCATCAGACTTGGCAGCCCCGAGGCGCTGCGAGCGCTGGCCGAAGCGCATCGACCGGGTGGTTTTTTACCTCCCGACGACCAAGCCGCAGATGCCTATCTGACCCGCTATCAAGAGACGCTTGGAAAACTGATAGCCGAAGGTGACGTGGACGCCATGCTGGATATGGCGCGATTGCACAGCCCTAGTGGACTGCTGCCCGATTCGGTCAAACGCCGCGGGTGGCTTGAACGGGCCGTGGCGGCAGGCAGCACCGACGCCATGCGCCAGGCCGGTGAAATGCTGCTGGACCAGGACACCAAGGATGGCCTGGCCCTGCTCAACCGAGCCGCGCATCGCGGCAGCGTGCCGGCCATGGCCAAGCTTGGCCAGCTGTACCTGGGTGAAGACAAGGTGCCTGTCAGCGGCGACCAGGCCCGCTACTGGCTGGAAAAAGCCGTAGATCAGGGCAGCACCAACGCCATGGTGGACCTGGGCGGTGCCTGGCTTCACGGCAATGTGCTTGAACACCGCCCTGAAGCAGGCCAGCAGCTTCTGGAAGAGGCCGCCAAGGACGGTAAGTTTCGGGCATGGACGCTGCTTGGCCGCGCCTACCTTGATGGTATCGGCGTGCCGCGCCAACCCCACCGCGGACTAGACTACCTGCAGCGCGCTGAAGCGCAGGGTGAACTCAGTGCCCGGGTCGCGCTGGGCGTCCTCTGGCTCAACGGCGTGCTGAGCGGCAGCGCAGTGCAGACTACAGCCAAGCAGGATGACGACACACAGCCACGCCATGCGCCGCTCGGCTACATCATTTCCCCCCAGCCGCAGCGCGGCGAAGCGCTGCTGCAGCAGGCGGCTCGCCAGGGCGAGCGTAACGCCATGCGCCACCTGGGCGAGGCCTACCTTGCCGGCGAGCGCCTGCCCTACCAGTCGCAGCGGGCCGAACGACTGCTGCAGAAGGCCGTAGCGCTCAATGACAGCACCGCCATGGCCAGCTTGGCCGAGGCCTGGCTGCAGGGTCAGCTGAGCACCCAGGGCAGCACCCAACGCGCCCTGACTCTGCTGGAGCGGGCGGCAGAGCAAGGCAACGCCTATGCCATGGTGCTGCTGGGACGGGCCTACCGCCTGGCACCGGCCCAGGTAGCGCGCGACCTGCAAGCGTCAGAAAACTGGCTGCGCTGTGCTGTCCACGCCGGACACCCGTCGGCACAGCGTGCGCTGTATAACACCCTGTATGCCCAAGGCCTGGAAGGCGACATCAGCGCGCTGGAAGAGGCCGCAACCGCTGGCCATCCTGGCGCCATGGAAGCGCTGGGCCGTCGCTATCTAAGCGGTGACGGCGTGGCGGCCAACGCCACGCAGGCCAGGCACTGGCTTGAGCAGGCCGCCGCGGCTGGGCGCGACAGCGCCGCTTGGCAGCTGGGGCGCGCTTATCTCAGTGGTGAAGGACTGCCCAGGGACATGGCCGCCGGCCAGCGCTATCTGATACCGCTGGCCGAACAGGGCGATATAACGGCAGCTCGCACGCTGGGAAGGGCTTATCTGGAAGGAGCGACACAATTCCGCAATCCAGCGCTTGCCGAACGCTATCTGCAGCAGGCCATTGAACGCGGCGATCTATATGCCTTATGGAGCCTGGGCCAAGCGCTGATCAGAGAAGACAGCGGCCTGACAACGGACATCGCTCGGGGGCAGGCGCTGCTGGAGGCGGGCGCGGAGCAGGGCCACGTGGGCAGCATGGCGGCACTTGGCCGGGAGTACCTCAGCGGCGAGCGGTTGAACTACCAGCCCGAGCGCGGCGCGCGCTATCTGCTCGAGGCTGCCCAGGCAGGGAATCCCGATGCCCGCACCGAACTGGTCAAGAGCTACCTGCGTGCCAACGGCCTGTCCTATCGACGCGCCAACCAGGAGCAGGCACGCCAGTGGCTGGATCAGGTGATCCAAGGCAGCGATGCGATCGCACTGCGGACGCTGTATCAGCTGCTGATCGAAACGCCACCGAAAGCACAGGAAAAATCAGAACAAATCGTATACTGACGGAACGAGATCATAGCGCCCCTAGGCTAGCCGTCTGCGGGTCATAGACAACGTTCGTAATCGAGCCGTCGCGTATCCGCTCTACCGCCTCATCGATCAGGTCGATATCCAGCTCGCGCACGTCCACGGCGAACTTGCGCACCCCGACGATCAGCGCCGTATTGGACCGCGGCTCGTTGCTCTCTCTCTCCATGGCTTCAGCGCCCACCGCCAGCTGCTTGGCCTGCTGGGTGATATTCAGGGCGGCAATGGCCTTCTGGGTGTCGTTGACGGCTTCCGTCACCGCCTGCTCGGCCGCGTCGGGCTCGGCAATCAGGTTAGTGGAACGCGCCTGCGCCTTGCCGGGGCATCGCGGGTGGCGCGGCCGATGATCTGCACAATCTCCGTCAGGCTGAAGCGATAGCTCACCGTCAGCGCGTGCTCGCACCAGAGGTTGAGCAGTTTCCAGGCGTTGTCGCCGGCCTCTTCCAGCTTGTCGCGCAGGTCGTCCAGAAACAGCGGATTCAGCACCTTGAGGATATTGGGCACGCTGGTGTAGTGCATGCCCAGGGCGCCGCGCTCTTCGTCGTCGGCCACCGCTTGGATCATGGAGCCGAAGATATCGGGATTGATCTGGGTCCAGTCCAGGCCGCCGATATGCAGCAGGTAGGAGCGCGCGATGCGGCTGAAACGCGGCACCGCCACGCTGCCGGAAAACAGCCCGCAGTTCACATAGGAAAAGCCATCCGGCCAGCGGCAGAAAAAAACCGAAGTGATCTGGGAAGCTGACGTACTCACAGGCCACGGTTTCGCCGGTTTTCAGGTCTTCGGCTTCAAAGCTCTTGCCGTCGGTGGCCAGCAGATAGCGCGCCTTGGCTCGGGCGCTGGCCGGGCTGGCTCTGAGGGCCGCCAGGGTCGAGGTGACGGCCCCGGCATCGGCAATATGGATGTTGTTGGTCTGCAGCACGCCACCCACATCGGAGCGGTTGGTGTTACCAGCGCTCAGCCGCTTGATGGTGGTTGGCTTGTTGCCGAACGCTTCCAAAAAAGCGAATGGAAACTCCTTTGCATCAAAGGGTTATAGACCGCAAGGTGTGCCCTTTAGCTGACAGACAGCTCGGCCAGACGCCGGCGCCGCCAGGCGTCCACCTGGCGCGCGCCGGGAAGGCCCAGCCGAGCCGCCAGCCAGGCGTCGTCGCGGCCCTGAAACGCCCAGCCAACCAGCAGCGCCAGCGCCGGCGAGCGCTGCCCGGCCCGCGCGCAGCGGCGCAGCAGCGCCTGTATGGCGGGCCGCGCCAGGGCGGCATCGCGCTTGGCCAGCGCCACGTCGAGCAAATCCTGGCGGTCGCTTTCCCACCAGCTAACCTCGGGGCCTTCGGCCAGCAGCGCCGCGGCAATCTCGGGGTCGAGTTCGCGCAGCTCGAAGGCCAGCAGCCCCGGCAGCTGGCGATGGAACCGCCGCACCAGGCGCTCTTCCAGCGTCTGGCCCCGCGCGCTGGTAGCGGTCAGCATCATCACGGCGTGCTCGCCGGTGGAGGTTTCCCGGGCCAGCCCCAGGCGCACGGTGCTCAGGCCCTGGCGGCGCCAGAACGC
>DATHXP010000446.1:0-3896 GCA_035459605.1 Halomonas sp.
CCACATGGGTGGAACCAATGAAAGAGAGCGCCTTGATATCGGTGTGGTCGGCAATCTGGTTGGCCACGTCCGGCCCGCCGTGCACCACGTTGAGCACGCCCGCCGGCACGCCGGCTTCGTGGGCCAGCTCAACCAGCCGCATGGAGGAGCTCGGATCCTGCTCGGAGGGCTTGAACACAAAGGTGTTGCCGGTGGCGATGGCCAGCGGGAACATGAAGCACGGCAGCATGATCGGGAAGTTGAAGGCGGTGATGCCGGCACCCACGCCCAGCGGCTGATTCAGGGTGTAGACGTCCACCTCATTGGCGACGTTTTCGGCCCGCTCGCCCAGCTGCAGCGAGGTGATCGAGCAGGCATGTTCGATCACCTCCAGGCCGCGGCCGACTTCGCCCGCCGCGTCGGGCAGGGTCTTGCCGTGCTCTTCGCTGATCAGCGCCGCCAGCTCGTCGGTGTGCTCGCGGACCAGCGCCTGCAGCTTGAGCATGATCCGCATGCGCCTGCCCAGCGGCACCTTGCGCCAGGTGGTAAACGCCTGCTTGGCGCTGGCAATCGCCTGCTCGACTTCCTCGGCGGTGCAAAATGGCACCCGCGCGACGACCTCCTGAGTGGCCGGATTGACCACGTCGCGCCATTCCTGGCTCTGTGAGGTGACGGGCTTGCCGTCGATATACATGGGAATTTCGCGAATGGACATGAGCGTGCTCCTTACCAATGGGGTGGGATAAAATAGGGAACGTCTACGACTTTATGTGCATGCCGGCACGAAGACTTCATGTTCCGAGTCTATCCAGACGTCGGATGGCTAGACAACGGGCAGCCAGGCACATTGCTTGTGCATTACCGCACAAAAAGCCCTCTCACGCTGCCCAGCCGTCCCGACGAAGGAGCCAGACATGCTCGACTGGCAGGATATCCAGATCTTTCTCGAGGTGGCGCGCAGCGAGCGGCTGACCGACGCCGCTCGTCGGCTGGGGCTCGACCACTCCACTCTGTCACGCCGCACCCGGCGTTTCGAGCAAAAACTCAATACCCAGCTGTTCGAGCGCAGCACCCGCGGCTACCACCTGACCGCCGCCGGCCAGCAGCTGCTGGCTCACGCCGAGGAGATGGCGCGCCACGCTTTCGAGGCCGGCGAGAGTCTGACCGACAAAAACCATCAGATCAGCGGTCAGATTCGCCTGGGCGTGACCGAAGGCTTTGGCACCTGGGTGCTGGCACCGCTGCTCGCCGTTTTCTGCGAGCGCCATCCCGGCGTCACCCTGGAAATACTGACCCTGCCGCGGGTCGTCAACCTGAGCCGCCACGAGGCCGACCTGGCCATTACCATCGAACGTCCGGTGAGCCAGGGCGTCGTGACCTCGCGGCTGTGCGACTATCGGCTGCGGCTCTATGCCAGCCGGGCCTACCTGGACCGGCACGGCGCGCCGCGCAAGCGCGACGAGCTGGGCCGCCACCGGCTGATCGGCTATGTCGACGACCTGATTTTCAGCGAGCAGCTGAGCTACCTTGACCCGCTGCTGGACCCGGCGGTGGTCGGCACGCCGGGGCCACACTTCGCCATGCGCAGCACCGGCGTGACCACGCAGTACGCCGCCGCGCTCAGCGGCGCCGGCCTGGCGATACTGCCGTGCTTCATGGCCGAAGCCAATGCCGCCCTGAGCTGCGTGCTCGACGATGAAGTAGACGTGGTGCGCCAGTTCTGGATTACCGCCCGCCAGGAACAGCGCCGCCTGGCCCGGGTAAGGCTGCTGTGGGACTTCCTGCGCGAAGCGCTGGAGACCAATCGCGATTTTTTGATGGGCAGCGCCCGAGAACTCACCCTGCCCGAGCAAGACACACCTGCTGCGTAGACCTCATGGCTTGCACCGCAAGCCATGATAACCGATGAATTGGACAAGATTTGCGCCAAACAAAAAGCCTTTTGGCACAAATGCTTGCAGTGCAAACCATACCAGGAGGCCAATTTATTGGGCGACGGAGGCCGCAAGGCCTCCTGAAAACGCCACCGCGCATCACGATCTCCCTAGGCGCCTGGCGGCGCCGTCGCAGCCTGAAGGCAGCTCCTACAAAAACCTGCGTGGCGCCTGTGCCACGACACCACCGCGCAGCAGCGGCGGCTCAGGTACCGCAGAAGGTTCGCAGCACTTTTTCGCTCTCCTCCGGCGGCCGGGTGTAGTCGACCTCGCCTGCCGGCGCGTCGAAGGGCTGCGTCACCGCGGCCAGCAGCGCCTCGAAGGGGGCGAAGTCGTCGCGCTCGCTGGCCGCCGCCAGCACCTGTTCGACGCGATGGTTGCGCGGAATCACCGCCGGGTTGGCGGCCCGCAGTCGCGCGGCGATTTCCACAGGATCCGCCTGCTCAACGTCGAGCCGCTGGCGCCAGCGCGCAAGCCAGGCCTCGATGCCGTCAGCGCTGTCGAAAAGCTCAAGCAGCGCGGCTTGCTTCTCCGGCGTGACGGCGTCCATCAGATAGCGAAACGTCAGCGTGAAATCGGCGCGTCCCTGGTGCATGGTGTCGAGCAGGTCGGCGGCGAGCTCGCCATCGCTATCGCGAGTCTCCACCAGCCCCAGCTTGCGCCGCATTTCGCTTAGCCAGTAGTGCTCGTAGCGCTCGCCGAAGGTTTCCAAAACCTCGGTGGCATCGGCAACTATCCGCTCGCGATCCTCGCCCATCAGCGGAATCAGCGTTTCGGCAAAGCGCGCCAAATTCCACTGGGCGATGGCCGGCTGATTGGCATAGGCGTAGCGCCCGCGCTCGTCGATGGAGCTGAACACCGTGCGCGGATCGAAGCGGTCCATGAAAGCGCAGGGGCCATAGTCGATGGTCTCGCCGCTGATCGCGGTGTTGTCGGTGTTCATCACACCGTGGATGAACCCAACGCTCATCCACTTGGCGATCAGCGCCGCCTGGCGATCCACCAGCGCGCGCACCAGCGCCATGGGCTGCGCCTCGGGCGCCAGCTCGGCCAGCGCCGGGTAATGGCGGGCGACGGCCTCGTCAACCAGCAGGCGCAGTGCCGCCGCGTCGCCCCGGGCGGCAAAATACTGAAAGGTGCCCACGCGCAGGTGGCTGGCAGCAACCCGGGTCAGCACCGCACCGGGCTCGGGCACGCGCCGATAGACGCGCTCGCCAGTGGTCACCGCCGCCAGCGCGCGGGTGGTCGGCACGCCCAGCGCGTGCATGGCCTCGCTGACCAGGTACTCGCGCAGCACCGGCCCCAGCGGCGCCCGACCGTCGCCGCCGCGGGAAAAAGGGGTGCGCCCGCTGCCCTTGAGCTGGATATCGCGCAGCTGCCCCGTGCGGTCGAGCGCCTCGCCCAGCAACAGCGCCCGGCCATCGCCCAGCTGCGGCACGAAGTTGCCGAACTGGTGGCCGGCGTAGGCCGCCGCCGTGGGCTTGAGCTCTTCGGGCAGGGCGCTGCCGGAAAACAGCGCGGCGGCACGCTCGGCATCAAAGTTTGCAAGATCGAAGCCAAGCTCCTCTGCCAGCGGCCGATTGAAGGCCACCAGGCGCGGCTCGGCGACCGGCGTCGGCGGCATCTCGGCGCGCATGTGCTCGGGAAAGTCGGCGTAGCGATGCGAAAGTGGCGGTAGCATGATGCCTCCTGTCGGTAATCCCTCTACCCTAACTGATGCTGGCAGCGCAGCGAACCACAGGCAGTGAGGCCGGATTGACGAATCGCTATCTAAATCTGGCGGATGACGCGCACCTCTTCAGCGTCTTCGCTTTCACAGGCGCTGCGGGGTTCAGGATGCAGGCCGAGCTTTGCAAACAGCGCACGGTCGCGCTCGGCCTGGGGGTTGCCGGTGGTCAGCAATTTATCGCCGTAGAAGATCGAGTTGGCGCCGGCCAGAAACGCCAGCGCCTGGGTCGATTCGCTCATCTGCTCGCGCCCGGC
>DATHXP010000447.1:0-1599 GCA_035459605.1 Halomonas sp.
CGGCCACGAAGAACACTGTGACCAATGTTGGAAGCCCCAACAACGCCACTCTGGGAGGTGATGCTCTTTCCGGCGCTTCCGGCAATATTGCTGCTAACGTGGTGGCTGGCGTGGGCAACTCCCAGCAGAACTCGCTGGCGGCGTCCTCCAACACCGCCACTGGTTCTGTCGATGCCACTACCGGCGGCGTGCAGCAGACTTATAACAACAATACAACCAATAAGCCGCATACCCGTCGGGTTTATGATGTCGCCATGGTGGAAGCTGATATCTCCATCGACGCATCCGGCCTGAAAATGGACCAGATCGGCGATGTCTACCTCGATATCTGGGAAGGCGAGACGCATAAGGGCGGTTCCAATATCGGGCATGTTGATGTCGATAGCGAAGCGCAGAATGCCGTGGACCTCAACGACGATGGTGGGGCCTTTGCTTTCAAAGCAGCCGGTGACACGACCCTGAGCGGCTCCATCAGCGGCGAGATGCCGTCATACAGGACCGTCTATACCTTCCACAGCAACGACGCCACCCTTGGCGGCAATGCCTTGGCGGGTGCCAGCGGTAATATCGGCGTCAACGTTGCAGCCGGCACCAACAACCTGCAGCGCAACTCGCTGGCGATCGCTTCTTCCATGGGCGGCTCTGAGTGATAGCGCTGCTGTTAGCTAGACGTCTGGATGACGTCGCATGAAACTCCCGGCCTGCGCGAGCAGGCCGGGGCTTGAAGACCGAAGGCCGGTTTTTGTAGAGGTGAGCCATGGAATCAGCGATGAAGTCAGCCATAAAAACAACACGCCGCTGGCGCGCAGTGTCACTGCTGATTCTCGGGCTTATCCTGCCCGCTATGCTAAATAGCGTTGCCCAGGCGGCCAGCGTGCGCCTGGGCAACGTCATGTCGGGCACGCTGATCAGCAAGAACGTGCAGTCGATTCGCGAGCGCCGCTACGAGAACCTGGTCGAGCAGCACACCGATTTTTCCTGCGGTGCCGCCTCGCTAGCCACCATCCTCAAGTACGCCTATCAGCGCCCCGAGGTGACCGAGAACAGCGTATTGGCGGGGATGCTGGAGGTCTCGGACCCGGAAGTCGTCATGGCGCGGGGCTTTTCGCTGCTGGACCTGAAGAACTATGTGGAGACGCTGGGCTACCGCGGCCGCGGCTACGAGGTGGCGCCCGAGACGCTCGATGCGGTATCGATCCCGGTCATCGTGCTGCTCGACCTGGACGGCTACAAACACTTCGTGGTGATGAAGAAGGCCAGCGGCGATCGGGTCTACGTCGGCGATCCGGCGCTGGGCAATCGAGTCATGGAGCGCGACGACTTCATGGCCGCGTGGAACAGCATCATCTTCGCCATCGTCGGCGAGGGCTTTGATCAGGAAACCGTGCTGCTGGATCCGCGTCAGCCGCTCACGGCGCACCGTATGAGCGATATCTACGCCCCGGTGCCCAAGCAAACACTGCTCGATTTCGGTTTTCGACACGCGGATCTCTTTTAGCTGCCGGCTTCGATAGCCGGCGCGGTCAGGAGCGTCTGCCAGCGTCAGGAGGAACAGGGTCATGGCAATCGGTGAAGGCAACAGGCAGGTGAAACACTGGA
>DATHXP010000448.1:0-1945 GCA_035459605.1 Halomonas sp.
TGCTCGACGCCCTGCCGGACGAGAACAATCCCGACCCCTCCGACCTGCTGGCCGACGATGATGTCCACGACAATCTGGACTTCTGGCTGGATCAACTCAACCCCAAGCAGCGCGACGTGGTGGAGCGCCGCTTCGGCCTGCGCGGCCACAAGACCTGTACCCTGGAGGAAGTGGGGCGTGAGATCGGCGTGACCCGTGAACGCGTGCGTCAGATCCAGATGGACGCGCTCAGGCGCCTGCGCGAGATATTGGAGAGCGAGGGCTTCTCCCACGACGCGTTGCTGCGGTGAATGCAGGAGAAGAAGGCAGGTCGGGTTACGCTGCGGCTGCCCCGACCTGCGTCACTTTCTCAGATCATCATCAACGCCGCCACCACATTGCGGTCCTCCGACGCCAGCACGGCGAAGGTGCGGCAGGCCGCGGCGGTGTCCATCACCTCCAGCCCCACGCCGGCCGCCTGAACCCGGTGCATGATGGCCGCTTCCGGAAACCGCAGATTGGCCCCCGTGCCCAGCACCAGGATCTCGGGTTCCATTCCGAGCAGAATATCGATGTGCTCCAGCTGCAGCTCGGCCATGGTCTCGGGCGGCCAGTCGGTGCTCAGCCGGGTGGCCGAGATGATCAGACTTTCCCGGTAGACCGCCTCGTTGATCCGGATCTCGCCGGGGTCATAGCCGCGTATGGCGTAGCTGCCGGTGTTGGTGTCCTGGGCGAAGTGCATGCACACAAGATAGTCGCCTGCGGCACCCGGGTGCAAGGCGGCCTTTCGGCTGAGCCCGCGGCATGCGTATAACCTTATAAAATTCAGTAAGCTAGTTTTGGGTCTGTGCGTTGTCTCTCTTGTATATCCGGCACAACTTAAGTAAATTGCAGCGTTCGATTTCATAAACCGGCAGCACACAGACTCGGGTACCCGGCCTTGTTGGACGAATTTCAGCGCATCAAACGTCTTCCTCCCTATGTTTTCAATATTGTCAACGAGTTGAAGGCAAAGGCGCGGGCGCGGGGGGAGGACATCATCGACTTCGGCATGGGCAATCCCGACCAGCCCACGCCGGATCACATCGTCGCCAAGCTGGTCGAGGCCGCCCAGCGCCGGGACACCCACCGCTATTCGCTCTCGCGCGGCATCCCGCGACTGCGCCGGGCCATCTGCCGCTGGTACAAGCAGCGCTACGACGTGGACCTCGACCCCATCCAGGCTGGCGTGGAATTTGACCTGAACTTCCTGACCATCCACCAGCAGGTCCCAGCCGGGCTCATTGGCGGCATCGGGCAGGCTCACGGTATGCCCGGCGGCGGTCAACTGGGCAGCCACGGCCTGCTCTGCCACATAGCCTTTAAGCTGGCTGGTAGCGCCAAGGACGGAACGTTCGCTGCCGTCGAGGATCTGCTCGGCCAGCTGAGCAAAACTCAGCCCCGAGCTGATATCGGCGGTATGGATGAAGTCGGCAGCTGCGATGACGCTGGGGTCTACGGCAGCCCACGAATAAATGATGTCGCCAACGGTCAGGGCAGCCATGGCGGCTGTCGCCTTGCGCTCGTCGCCAGTTTGTGGGTTAACGTCGGAAGATGCCTGGGGCTGAGGTGGCGAGGAGACCGGCTGGGCCATGGCCTTTAGCACCTCAGCGGAAGGAGCCCGACCAGAGCGAACCTCAAGCGCGGCGTGCCAGCGGCGCTCCTCGCGATAGCGGTTCAAATCACTGTCTGCAATGCCCTCAACCACGAGCGGGTCGGGTGCCTGTAAAAAGCTGCGTATGCTTCCTTCAAGCCCTGCCCTGCCGGCGATCTTCCCCTGCAAGGTGAGCATGCTGACGACTTGAGCCGCTATCGCGACATTGACCTTGTCAGTGGTCGTACGGGCAAACCACCAGCCGCCACCGCCGATCAGCCCTGCAATGGTGACGGGATTGGAAAGCACCGAGACAAAGGACACCAGCCCGGG
>DATHXP010000449.1:0-1637 GCA_035459605.1 Halomonas sp.
CAGGCTGCCGTACTCCTTGGGGTTTTTCAGGAAATCGATGACCTCCTGCAGCTCGGCCTTGGCCTCGTCCACGCCCGCCACGTCGTCAAAGGTCACCTTGGTGTCGCTTTCGACATAGACCTTGGCCTTGCTCTTGCCCACCGACATCAGGCTGCCCGCGCCCTGCCCGGCCCCCATTCTGCGGATCAGAAACAGCCAGATAGCGACGAAAAAAAGCGCGGGCAGAACCCACGACAGCAGCGCCTTGAACCAGGTGTTTTCCACCGCGCCGGAATAGATCACGCCGGCGTCATCCAGCCGCTCGGCCAGATCGGGCGTTACGGGCGTTGTCCTGAAGCCGGTCTTGCCATCCTGGGCGCTGACAAAGGTGCCGCGGATGGTGTTTTCACCAACGGTGACCTCCTTGATCTCGCCCTGGTCGAGGTAGGTCTCGAACTGGCTGTAGGGAATGCTCTCGACCGTCTGGGTCTGCACCCATATATCACGTAGGAGAACAACGCCCATGATCGCCAGGAGAACGTACCAGATGTTGATTTGGGTTCCGCGATTCATGCTGCTTCTCCGCTGTCGTTAATATAAAAAGTGCAGGACCATTATAACGGCGCGGCGCCCATTGAGCGCTGCAAGACCCCTTCACGGGGTCAAGGCGTCCAACCTTGCCAGCAGCTCGCCGCGCCGCGCTTCGCTCATGAAGGCGGCGTTCAGCGCGTTGCGCGCAAGCTCTCTGAATACGCTCATCTCCCAACCGAACGCCCGCTGGCAGGCCAGATAGTTATCCAGCAGGCCGCCGCCGAAGTAGCTGGGGTCGTCGGAATTGAGCGTGACTGTCAGCCCGGCGTCGAGCATGGCCGGCAAGGGGTGATCATCCATGCTCTCCACCACCTTGAGCCGAACGTTGGACAGCGGGCACACCGTCAGCACCGTGCGCTCGTCGCGCAGGCGGGCCACCAGCTCGGGGTCTTCCATGCAGCGCACGCCGTGATCGATACGACACACGTCGAGAATATCCAAGGCTTCACGAATATAGGCCGGCGGGCCTTCCTCGCCGGCATGGGCCACCCGGGCCAACCCCAGCTCGGCAGCGCGGGCAAAGAGGTCGCGAAACTTCGACGGCGGATGGCCAAGCTCGGCGCTGTCGAGTCCCACCGCGGCAAACGTATCGAGGTGCGGAATGGCCGCCTCCAGCAGCTCGGCGGCCTCCGCCGCCGGCCGATCGCGCAGGAACGCAAGAATCATCGCGCTGCTGACGTCGAGTTCACGCTCGGCGCGCCTGCGTGCGCGGTTCAACCCCTCCAGCACCGTTTCCAGCGCCACGCCGCGCGCCAGGTGCGCCTGGGGATCGACGTGCAGTTCGACATGCACCACGCCTTCAGCGTGGGCCTGCTCGAAGTAGTCCATGGCCAGGTCGTCGAAATCCTCGGCGCTGCACAGCACCTGCATGCCCTGGTAGTAAAGGGCGAGAAACGACTGCAGGTCGCTGAAGTCATAGGCCGTGCGAATGTCGTCAACCGAGGCGTAGGGCAGCGCAATGCCGTTGCGCTCGGCCAGGGCCAGCATGCGCTCCGGCGTCAGGGTGCCCTCGATATGCAGGTGAAGCTCAGCCTTGGGCAGGCGCAAAAGTTCAGCGTACATAGCAG
>DATHXP010000450.1:0-2052 GCA_035459605.1 Halomonas sp.
GCTCGACTTCAACGACGCGCCCGACCAGGAGATTACAGCCACCGATTCCGTGCCCGACGCCAAGGTGCTGAAGGCGCGCCTGCTGGCACGGCTGCCGGAGGTGCTGGCCTGGCTGTTCCCCAACGGCAAGATCCGCGGCAGGCAGTTTTTCATCGGTGATCTGCAGGGCAACCCCGGCAAGAGCCTGGTGGTGGAACTCGACGGTCCCAAGGCGGGCATGTGGATCGACTTCGCCACCGGAGAGAGCGGCGACGTGTTCGGTCTCTGGGCGGCGAACCTTTGCCTGGACAGCCAGCGGCAGTTCCCGGAGCTGGTGCGTGAGATCAGCCGCTGGCTGGGCGACACGCCGCCTGCCATAGCCGCATCGCCGTCACGCACAGCACCGGTCGACGACCTCGGCCCGTGGTCGGCCAAGTGGGATTACTTCGATGGCGCCGGACGACTCATCGCCTGCGTCTACCGCTACGACACCCCGGACGGCAAGGAGTATCGGCCGTGGGATGTGCGTGAACGCAGGATGCGCGCACCTACCCCGAGACCGCTCTATAACCAGCCCGGCTTACTGCAGGCTGAAGAGGTGGTGCTGGTTGAAGGCGAGAAAGCGGCCGATGCGCTGATAAAGCAGGGCATCGCCGCCACCACCGCCATGAACGGCGCCAATGCGCCGGTGGACAAGACTGACTGGTCGCCGCTCAGGAACAAGCGTGTGCTGATCTGGCCGGACAAGGATGAGGCCGGGATCCAATACGCCGAACGTGCGCGGGATGCGCTGCTCTGTTCGGGCGCAGCCTCGGTGGCTGTTCTCGAACCGCCCGCTGACAAGCCGAATAAATGGGATGCTTTTGATGCGATGGAGGAGCAGCTGGATGTCGCTGCCTTCCTCCAAACCGCCCCGAGATCCGAGGCGGAGGCGCGGCCTGGTATCCCGGTGTTCAGCCTGGGAGAGCTGCTGGCGGACACGTCTCCCATGCCTGACGACCTGATCGAGCCGCGGGTGCTGACACCGGGCGGCATGATCGTCTTCGGCGGCGCGCCGAAGGTGGGCAAGAGCGACTTCCTGCTCACCATGCTGACCCACATGGCGGCCGGCGAGCCGTTTCTGGAACTCACGCCGCCCCGGCCGCTGCGCGTCTTCTATTTGCAGGCGGAGGTGCAATACCACTACCTGCGCGAACGCTTTCAGGCGATGAACCTGTCGCCGGCGGTGATCCGCAAAGCGGCCGGCAACCTCAAGGTCACGCCGCAACTCAAGCTGGTACTCAACGACGAGGGCATGGCGGTGGTATTGGCTGCTATGCGGCAGGCCTTCACCGAGCCGTCGTTGGACGTGCTGGTCATTGATCCCATCCGCAACGTCTTCGACGGCGGGCCGGAGGGCGCCAGCGAGAACGACAACAACGCCATGCTGTTCTTTCTGCGCGAGCGGGTGGAGCAACTGCGCGATGCGGTGAACGCCGAGGCCGGCATCATCCTGGCCCACCACACCAAGAAGATCGGCAAAAGGCAGGTCGAGGAAGATCCGTTCCTGGCGCTTTCCGGCGCCGGCAGCCTGCGCGGCTACTACACCACCGGCATGCTGCTCTACCGCCCTGATGAGAGCCGCACGGATCGCATGTTGGTGTTCGAGCTGCGCAACGGTCCGGGTCTGAGCCCTAAGCGTGTCGACAAGTCTGGCGGGCGCTGGATTGAACTCGATCCGCACAGCGAGCGGCTGGTCAACCAGGACCACGGCGCGCGCTTGGATGCCGAACGGCGCCGCAAGCGCGATGTGATCCTGCAGCTGATCTTCGACGAGGCCGCCGAGGGCCGGATCTATACCGCAAACCAGTTCGCGGAAGCGTTCGAGGGCAAGGCCGGGCTCGGGGCCAACCGCACCATCAACGAACGGCTGGCCGTGCTGGCCACCAAGGGCTACATCAAGTTCTTCCGCAATCCCGAGGACTACGGCCTGCCGCTGTTGACCCGCAGCAAGTTCGGCAACCTCTGCGTCGAGCAGATGACCCTGCCGGGTAACGAACAGATCGATACCGACACCGGCGAGATCACCCGCTC
>DATHXP010000451.1:0-1793 GCA_035459605.1 Halomonas sp.
TTTCCAATCGCACCGGCATCGCCAGGGGCAAGGATGTAGTCGAGGTGGAGAAGAAGCTGCTGCGCCATGTGCCCAGGGAGTTTCGCCAGGATGCCCACCACTGGCTGATCCTGCACGGCCGCTATACCTGTATCGCCCGCAGGCCACGCTGCGGCAGCTGCGTGATCGAGGACCTGTGCGAGTTCAAGGAGAAGACCGAGCTCTAGCGAGACTCCATAGTCTTAACGTCCTGGCATCTAGTACTACAGTCGTAACTACTGCCGTGATCGTTCATGCATTGCCATCCGGGCTTGCTGCTGCCGACAGTGACACTGCCAAGCCCGGTACTGGTGCTTTCGTCGCCAATCCGACCATTGCAGCACATGAGATAAGGCTTGATGGCCTTGCCATAGACATCTCCCTATTAGCCGTCTGAGCTCGGAGAGTGTCCACTGAATCCTGTCGGAAGCCGTTTTTTTTTCTGCTGGCTCGCTTGCCGAATCGCCACCAGCAAGGCGTGGGCCAGCAGCGACAAAGTGATGTGCCGATACCAACTGGCCCAGCGTCTCACCTCATACTCATCCAGGCCGCACTCTCCCTTGGCTGTCTGAAAACCCTGCTCGATTTTCCAGCGCTGACCCGCGACCTGCACCAGGGCTTCTATCGACACCCAGTCCCTGGGCGCATGGACCACATAATAGGCCAACTCATCCGGTGTCGAGAGGTTGCGTCGAATCAGAAGATAATGCCCCCAGCGGCGCGCTTCTTCCGTAGGCTGCAACCTTGTGAGAGGTGTCAACGCCCAGTCGTACCAGCGCTCGCCCTTGCTGCCTGAGCCGGCGGACAAGGTCTGCCAGGCATCATCCGGCAGTGCCGCCGCGATGTCGTCAGCTCGCGTATACTGAAAGCTCTGCCACCACAAGGGCTCGTTGCAAGCCACTTCTAAAACAAAGGGTTGCGACCGCTCCTCCAGCCATAGGCGCAGGCTACGGTTGCCACCATAGACACTATCCCCCGTCACCCAGGCGGCAGGTATGTCCTGATCCATCACGCGTTCCAGCATCTGGCGAGCGAGCTCGGGTTTGCTGGCGAATTCGACGTCATCGGGGATCCCCGCACGCCGACAACGTTCACGATCCTGTGTCCAGGACTTAGGCAAGTACAGGGCGCGATCCAGGAAGGCATGCCCTGCCGTGCTAGCGTAGAGAAGAAAGACCCCGATCTGACTATTTTCAATACGGCCGGCGGTGCCACTGTACTGGCGTTGCACGCCGGCCGAGTGCTGGCCTTTCTTGATAAAGCCGGTCTCATCCAGGACCAGAACACCCTCTGCGGAGCCCAGCGTATCGATGACCCATTGGCGGAGGACATCGCGTGCTGCGTCCGCATCCCAGCGGGCACGATCCAACAAGTACTGCACCCCATCTGGGGTGGCATCCCCGAGCCACTCGGCAAGATGCCAGCTATTCTTACGTTCGCACTGACTGAGCAGCCCCTGGAGGTAACGTAGTGCGCGATCGCGCGTTTCCGAACGCGGAAAGAGCGGGCCTAACCGATCTGCCAGGTCATCCAACAATGCTGAGACAGAGAGATCCAGTTCTTGCATCTTTCACCCTGTGATCGCTTCCATATCAACCACATGCAGTATAGCTGATGAAGTTACGACTGTAGTACTAGAGGCTAACTATGCGCATGAAGCCCCTTCTCCTGACCGCAACACTGGCAGTCACCGGCCTGATCTTCGCCCCCGCGAACGCGGCGACCGTCACGAGTACCATGGACGTCACCATCACCCTCGAGAATGCCTGCGAAAT
>DATHXP010000452.1:0-14266 GCA_035459605.1 Halomonas sp.
GGCCGCGCCGGGACGCGGTTTCGTCCACGCCGACGGTGGCCACGTTGCTCAGATCCAGCTGCCCCAGCATCCGACCGACGTAGTGATGCACGATGCGCCACAGCCGCTTGTCGGAGATCTCCAGCTGTCGGGAGACGGCCAGTACCGGCATCTCCTTGACCAGTGACATGGCCGCCTGCTCGAACAGCAGGGTGAAGTCGCTGCCCGGCCGCGCCCAAGGGACCTCGATACGCTTGACGCCATGCTCCGGGCACTTGGTACGCGGCACGCGAGCATGCAAGTAGCAGTGATGCTGGAAGAAGTTCAGGTGCCGCCACGTCTTGTCAGCGAAGTCATGAGCCGGACAGGCTTCGCCGCACTCAGGGCAGGGATAGAGGCTGCCACGCTCGGCCTCGACGTAGAGGTCCAGACGGTGGGGCGATACGGAGGTATCCAGGTGCTGGTCCTTGAGAATCCAGGGCGCTTCCAGGCCCAGGCCGAGGGTCAGAATCTGGGTGCCGTCCATGTCGTACCTCCTGTCGTCGTGGAGGTCATATCCTGGCCCAGCTCAGGGGACGAATTCCACACCCAACGACGAAGAGCCCTGTAATCGCACGAGAGAGCGTATCGAGCTTCTTCATTGAACGGACATCATGATGACGCCCAATTGTCATATCGTCTTGGTAGGATGAACCCCAACTTTTCGGCAATCTTGCCTGGATCTGCCAGCGGGTCATTCAAGGGAGGCAGCAGCTTATGTCCTCGCCTGCGCTGCGTATTGACGGTCTGCACAAGCGCTTCGGCGATACCATCGCCCTGGACGGCATAGACCTCACCCTACCACGAGGCCAGGTACTGGCCTTGCTGGGCTCTTCCGGGTGCGGCAAGACCACCCTGCTGCGTTGCATCGCCGGCCTGGCCGAGGTCGATGACGGCGCGGTTCACCTTGACGGTAAGTGCGTCGCCGCTCCAGGCCGTCACCTCAGCCCCGATGACCGCCACCTGGGCATGGTTTTCCAGGACTATGCCCTGTGGCCGCACATGAGCGTCTACCAGAACGTGGCTTTCCCACTGGAGATGCAGGGTATAAAGGCCACCGCGCGACGCCCTCAGGTGGAGTGGGCGCTCTCACTGGTAGGGCTTAGCGACTACGCCGAGCGTTCACCCGGCGAGCTGTCTGGCGGCCAGCAGCAGCGGGTCGCCCTGGCTCGAGCCATTGTCGCCAAGCCACGTCTACTGCTGATGGACGAGCCGCTTTCCAACCTCGACAAGGGACTGCGTGAGAGCCTGGCACTGGAAATTCGCGACCTGATTGAGCAACTCCACTTGACCGCGGTGTTCGTCACCCACGACCAACACGAAGCCTTCGCCCTGGCCGACCGGGTCGCTGTGCTCCAGCACGGCTGCCTGCAGCAAATCGACACGCCGGAGACGCTCTTCCATACCCCGGCCACACCAGAGATCGCCGACTTCGTGGATGCCGGTACCCTACTAGACGGCCGGCTCGGTGCCGGGGGTCTGGCTCTAGCCGATGCCTACCTGCCGCTGGGTGCTACCTGCGGTTACCAAGGCAAGGTAAGGCTGCTGTTGCCGCGTCGTGCCATGCGGCTCTGCGCGCCCGAAGACGGCCTGCTGCGCGGACACATTACCGGCCGCCTGTTCCAGGGCGAGCACCTTTCGCTTCAGCTCACCCTGGCCGATGGCCGCGCGCTCAAACTGCATGCGCCCCATGCACCGGAGCGCGGCTGCCAGGCGGGTGTCGATATCGACTTCAGTGCCCTACGCGCCTGGAATACCGAGGCGCGCCAGCTCGACCTGATGCCACGCGTTAGCGTGGCCGCCAATGCCAGTGCCTGATTCGCGCTGTCCCATTCCTTTTCAGGATCTTTCCATGCACGCTTTGAAGCCCCTTTCATTAGGTATCTGCCTTTTTGCTCTGCCTGGGCTAGCCGCAGCCAATACCTTGACCGTCTACTCTTCGGGCCCCGGCGCCCTGATCGAAAATCTCGCCGCCGACTTCACTGCAGAGACCGGCATCGAGGTCAATGTTTTCCAGAGCACCACCGGCCAAGTGATGGCCCGCCTGGAGTCTGAGCAGGTCAACCCGCTAGCCGATGTGGTGGTGTCCGCTTCCTGGGACAGTGCCAAGTCGCTTCATGAGGATGGCCTCCTGCGTGAATACCTCTCGCCCAACGCCGAGATGGTGCCCAACTTCCTCAAGACTAACCACTATGTCGCTCAAGGGGTCTCGGCCTTGGCTCTGGTATGGAACCGCGATAACGACGTGCCACAACCGGCCGACTGGAGCGACCTCACCGATTCGGCCTATCGCAACCAGGTGACCATGCCCGATCCGGCGCAGTCTGGCTCTGCCTTCGAGCTGGTCAGTGGCCTGCTCACCGCCATGGGCGAGGAGGCCACTTGGACCTTGATGGAAGACCTCGCCGACAACGGCATGATCGTACCCGGTCCTAATGCCCGGGCTCTCAACCCGGTACTGCAAGGCGCCAAATCGGTGGTATTCGGCGCGGTGGACTACATCGCCCTGGGCCAACAAGCCAAAGGCGAAGCCATCGAGGTGATTTTTCCTGACAGCGGCACGGTGATCGCCCCGCGACCGATGATGATTTTGTCCTCTACTACAATGCCCGATGAGTCCGAGCAGTTCATCGATTTCGTTCTCTCCGAACAGGGACAGGCGCGCGTCGCCGAGCGCTATTTGATGCCGTCACGCACCGATATCGAAGCACTGCGCCCCACCATTGAGGAACTGAACTTGATCGAAGTGGACAGCGAAGCCATGAATGCCCAGCGCGAGGCGATTCTTGAGCGCTTTCGCAAGGCTACAGATAGCTGATGGCTGCGCATGCCACCCGACGCCTGCCCCGGGTCACCGGGGCAGGCGTCGTCATGCTGCTGACGGCGGCTGCCTTGCTGCTGCTGGTCGGGTTGCCGCTGTTCTACGTTCTGTTGCAGGCGATCTTTCCCGGCTGGACGCGGGGCGAACTGAGCAGTGCCTTCAGCCTGTTCTTACCGCTGCTCTTCGACCCGGCGCTACTCGGACTGCTGGGCAATACCCTGCGCCTCGGCATCGCTGTGGTGGCGGTATGCGCCCTGCTGGCCATCCCCTTGGGGGCGCTGCGTGCCCTGACCCGCGTGCCCGGCGGCGCCGCTTGGGATCTGATATTTTTGATCCCCTTCATGATTCCGCCGTATATCGCCGCGCTGTCGTGGATGCTGACCCTTCAACCGAGCGGCTATGCTGAACAGCTAAGCGGCATTTCCGCCAGCGGTTTCCTGTTTTCTTTCTCGGGCATCGTATTCGTAATGGTGCTCAACGTCTTCCCAGTGGTCTATTTCGCGGTATCGCGCACCATGATAAGCGTCGGCGGTCGTTATGCCGCCGCTGCGCGGGTCAGCGGCGCGGGGGGCTGGCGAGCCTTCTGGCGCATTACCCTACCGCTCTCCACCCCTGGCATCGCCGCCAGCCTGCTGCTCGTCTTTGCCTTAACTATCGAGGAGTTCGGCACTCCAGCCACTCTGGGCGCCCAGTCGGGCTATAAGGTGCTGGTCACAGGGATTCATGAGCGCTTTGCCGACTGGCCCATCGACATTCCCGGGGCAGCTGTACTGTCTCTGCTGCTGATAATGCTGGCCATGGCGGCTTTTTACCTACAGCACTGGTTGGTGACTCGGCGTTCCTTCGTCAGCCAGACCGGCAAGCCGGCAGCGGCCGAGCATATCGAACTGGGCTCTTGGCGCTGGCCGGTGCTGGGTTTCTTCAGCCTAGCGGGGCTGGCTGCCGTGGCGTTACCGATTCTCGCCGTTCTGGCCACCGCCTCTACCGGCACGCTCTCCGGCGGTATTGCCTGGGGTAATCTCTCGCTACGCCACTTCGAGGCACTATTCGCCAATCGCGACGGAGCGCTGCAGGCGCTCTCCACCAGCCTGGGCCTGGCCATCGGCACGGCCCTGCTCACCGGCTTGCTTGGCGCCTTGGTGGGCTATCTGGTGGTACGCGCCCAACTGCGCGGCAAAGGACTGCTGGATCTGCTATCTCTGCTGCCCAATACCATGCCCGGCATCGTCGTCGCGGTGGGGCTAATCCTAGCCTGGAACCAGAGCTGGTGGCCGATTCAGGTCTACAATACCGGCGCTATGCTGTTGCTCGCCTACACCTGCCTGCTGCTGCCTTACCCAGTACGCTACGCCTCAGCTTCCTTCCGTCAGATGGGTGAGAACCTGGAGGCGGCGGCACGGGTCTGCGGCGCGGGCTTTTTCACTGCCTTCCGGCGTATTCTGCTGCCGGCTCTAGCGCCAAGCTTGTTTGTTTCCATGCTGCTGGTGTTCGCCATCGCCTCACGGGAGCTGGTGGCTTCGTTGATGGTCGCGCCCGCCGGCATGCGCACGGTCTCGACCTTCGTGTTCGGCCAGTTCGAGCAGGGCTCCCCCGGCGTCGGCATGGCCATGAGTGCCGTGGCGATCTTTACCACCACGGCACTTCTGGTGGCATTAACCGTGTTCAGCCGCAAGCGACTCCCCATCACCGGATGAAAGAACTCACATGACCGACAACACAGAATCTCTAGACGGCCCCTGTATCGCGCCGCCGAAGCCGTCGGCACGACTCTACGCAAGAGCTACCACGCCGCCAGAGCCATGAAGTTCCCAATACTCTCGAACGCCTGGATTACTCGGGCACCTCCGGCCTGCTACTGTTCGAGTCCTACCCACCCCTTCGGCCCCGGCTCTTGGACGCAGACGCATCGAGAGTCCAAGACGAACTTCATAGTGGGTATGCGTTGCATTCGACAGTTTCCTAGTAGATCAACGCGTCGCCGTCGTTTCCGGCGAAGCGCTGCTTGTTGCGGTAGGGGTAGACGTCGATCACTCGACCGGCGGGGATCGCCCCCTTGAGCCCCTGCCAGTAGTCAGCGTCGAACAGCTCCGGGTGCAACTCGGTGAACAGCCGGCGCCGCGCCGGATCGGCGAACAGGAAGGGACCGGGCTCCTCGGGGAAAATATCATTCGGCCCCACCGAGTACCGCGGCTCGTCGGCCAGCTCCTGCTCGAGGTAGCGAGCTTCGGGAATGTGGCGGAAGTTGCATTGGGTGAGGTAGCAGATCTCGTCGTAGTCGTAGAACACCACCCGGCCATGCCGGGTCACGCCGAAATTCTTGAGCAGCATGTCACCGGGGAAAATGCTGGCCGCCGCCTGCTGCTTGATGGCATTGCCGTAGTCCTAGAGCACGGTGCGAAACGACGGCAACACGAATACCGCCATCACCATGCCGCGCACCCCCAGCGCGATGACGAAGCGACCCTCCCGCTTGGCCACCTGGCGGTTGAGGGCGCGAAAGAACTCGGTTTTGCCGTGCTTGAAGAAACCAATGGCGGCGTAGAGTTCGCCGGCAGGCTTGTCCGGCATCAGCTCCCCCAGGTAGTCGACGAACTCGCCGGGCACCCGCACCTCGACCTGAAAGTAGGCGCGGGTGAAAGAGAAGATGATCGAGACCTCGTCGGACTCGATCAGCACGGTGTCGAGCCGCTGGCTGATCAGCGCGGCGTAGTGCGCCTTGGCCTCGCGCCAGCACTCGCAGTGGGTCAGCGGATCGGGACGCGTTTCGCGAGCCGACCATGGTGGAGCCTGGCTGTCATCGCCCCATCACGCCGCTGTCGTCACACCGTCACAGCCGCCGGGCACCCTGATCGACACCGCCCCGCCGACGACGAGGATCGCCATGCGTATCTGCCTGGTCAGCGAGACCTGGCCACCCGACATCAACGGCGTGGCCCATACCCTCAACCAGCTTACCGGCGTGCTGCTGGCCCGCGGCGAAGCGCTGCAGCTGGTGCGCCCGGCGCCCCGCCTGCCTCGCCACCGCGTCCCCGTGCCCGGCCTGCAGCACGAGCTGCAGGTACGCGGCGTGGCGCTGCCCGGCTACCGCGAAGTCCGCCTCGGCCTGCCCGCCGGGCGCCGCCTGCAACGGCTCTGGCAGGCTCAACGGCCCGACGTGATCTACCTCGCCACCCAAGGGCCGCTGGGCTGGTCGGCGCGGCGCACGGCGCGTCGCCTGGGAATTCCCGTGGTGGCCGGCTGGCACACCAACTTCGATCACTACTGCCGCGCCTACGGCCTGCCCTGGCTGGCGTCCGGCGTGCGACGTGGCCTGCGCCACTTCCATAACGGCTGCGCGGCGACCCTGGTACCCACCCACGCCCAGTGCGCCCAGCTGGAACGGCAGGGCTTCGCCCGGCTGGCGGTGATGGGCCGGGGCATCGACGGCGAGCGCTTCTCCCCCGCCCACCGGGACAGCGCCCTGCGCCGCCACTGGGGAGGCGACGACCACCAGCCGGTAGCGCTCTACGTGGGCCGCCTGGCCGCCGAGAAGAATTTGGCGCTGCTCGAAGCCAGCTATCACGCCCTGCGCGAGGCGCAGCCGGACCTGGCTCTGGTGGTGGTCGGCGACGGACCGGCCCGGGCCGCCCTGCAACGCGCGCTGCCCGAGGCACACTTCACCGGCTTTCTGCCCCGCGAAGCACTCGCTCGGCACTACGCCAGCGCTGACCTTTTCCTGTTTCCCTCGCTGTCCGAAACCTGGGGCAACGTGGTGCTGGAGGCCATGGCCAGCGGGCTGGCGGTGGTGGCGTTCCGGCACGCCGCAGCGGCCGAGCTGATCGACCACGATCGTTCGGGCCTGGTGCTGCCGCCGGGTGACGAGGCGGCCTTCTGCGCCGCCGCGGCGGAACTCAGCCAGCAGCCGGTGCGCTACGCCCGTCTGGGCCGTGCCGCTCGCCAGCGCGCCCTGGAGTGGCGCTGGCCCGCCATCGCCGACACCTTTCTCGCCATTCTCGAGCATGCCCGGGAGAGCTTCGATGAAACCACGCGCCCCTGCCGCCTTTGAACGCCTCGACCTGCTGGAGTGGCAGCTGTGTCAGCGCATCACCCACCTGAGCCTGTATCGCCCCTGGCTGGCCACGCTGCGCCTGGCCAGCAAACTGGGCGACTGGCCAGCCTGGGTAGCGCTGATCGCCGCCCAACCGTGGCTGCATGAGGCCGGTCATGGCTACCTGCTGCAGTACATCCTGACCGCACTGGCGGCCATCGTTGTCTACCGGCTGATCAAGACCCGCCTGTGTCGCGAACGGCCATTCATCACCTTCGGCACCATCCCCTGCCGCGAGCCGGCCCGCGACCGCTACAGCTTTCCCAGCGGGCACACCCTGCACGCGGTGCTGTTCTGCACGCTCAGCGCCGCCCACACCCCCACCCTGCTACCGCTGCTGCTGCCGCTGGCCACACTGATCGCCCTCTCCCGGATCGGACTGGGGCTGCACTACCTCAGCGACGTCATCGCCGGCGGCCTGATCGGCTACGCCTTCGCCCTGGCCAGCCTGGCGCTGCTGGGCTGAGCGACGCCGACATATTCCCGCATCGCCGCCCGGCCCAGTGCAAAACAGCCTAGCGAGCACAGCGCCAAACCCGTGCCAAATCCGCCAGACGCAACAGCAAAAAGGCCGACAATCGCTGCCGGCCAAAGGATCGAAGTCAGGTCCAGTCATGCATTGCCGCGACGCTTAGAAGTGGTAGCGCGCCCCGGCGATGTAGTACAGGTCATCGCTCTCATTCGGTTGATTGTCGAAGTCGTTGTCGGCGTCGTTGAGCTCGACGAAGAAGTCCAGGCTGCTGGACAGCTTGTAGTGCGCCGCCGCGGCCCAGGTGGTGCGATCGCTGGAAACGCCGTCGATATCCTGGTTGTACAGGTCGGCGTGAAACTTCCAGGCGCCGGTCTTGAAGGTCATACCCAGGCCCAGAGTGTCGAAGTTCTTGTCCTGGGTTTCATACCCCAGGCGGGCCGAGATGGCGTCGGTGATCGCATAGGCGACCGTGGCGCCGTAGATCATCTCGCCCCGGCCACCGGCACGCCCATCCTCGTCGTCGACATAGCCCAGTGCCAGGAACAGCGGCCCGGATTCGAACCTCACCCCACCCTGGGTGACGATCTCGGACGAGGCGGCGTTCTGCGCCTCACCGCGCTTGTCGTAGTGCTTGGCCGACAGGAAGGCCGTGAAGCCCGCCAGGTTCGGGGTGATGTAGCCCAGCGAGTCGCCCCTCGCCTGCAGACCACCGCCGCCAAGCTCATAGCCATCCTGGACATAGACATCGAACGGCTCGGTCACGTAGCTGTTGTAAAAGCTGTCGTAGTTGCCGGCCATCAGGGTACCCAGCCCCTCGCTCTCCAGGCCGATATAGCTGTTGCGCACTTCCTGGAAGCCCGAGCTTCTGTCGCGCTCATCGCCGGTAAAACGCCACTGCACCCGGGCGAAGGCGCGCAGGTCATCGCTGATCTGGTGGCTGCCGGTCAGCTGCAGACGCGAGCCGACGTTGACGAATTCGGCGCCATTGTCGCTCATGGGAGTTTCCAGACCACCGCCTTCGATCCCCATGGCAATCCGGGCGTACAGGTCGAGCTTGGTGCCCTCCTGATCGTACACGGTGGCCGCGCCGGCCAGGGTGGATGCGGCCATGGCCGACGCCACGCCACTTGCGAGAATCGCCTTCTTCAACATGTGATAGTCCCTTGAATGATTGCGTATCTAGAGGGCAGGCTGTGTGCCCTTTATCGACCATCGCCGGCCGGTTCATCCGGCGCACAATGGCTCTATCCATTGCCTTCATGTTGTTGTTTTGCCGCAGAGGCTAGCCAGGCCGCATGTCAAATGCGTGACGATTTCTTGACGCATTCCGGATTCGTTCACCGCGCATCAGATCCAAAAAACTGTCGCCAAACTTTCACATGACCTCGCCACACTGACCGGCATTCATTCCGATCAAGAGGCCATTGCCATGCTTCCATTTCCGCACCGTTCACTGATCACCGCCCTGGCCGGCGGCCTGCTGCTGGGTGGCGTGATGACGGCTCAGGCCGAAGACTTCACGCTCAACGATCGCTATACCGATGCCGATGGTGATCTGGTCGCCGATATTCCCGCCGATCCCGACGCCTGGATCGATCCCGACACCCTGGTCTTCGCCTATACGCCGGTCGAGGATCCGGCGGTATATGCCGAGGTATGGTCCGACTTTCTGGCCCATCTGGAGGCGGTGACCGGCAAGCGGGTGATGTTCTTCCCGGTGCAGTCCAACGCCGCCCAGATCGAGGCCATGCGGGCCGGGCGCCTGCACGTGGCCGGCTTCAATACCGGCTCCAACCCCCTGGCCGTGGCCTGCGCCGGCTACCGCCCGTTCGCCATGATGGCCGCCGCCGATGGCAGCTTCGGCTATGAGATGGAGATCATCACCTATCCGGGTTCCGCGGTGCGCAGCGTGGACGACCTGCGCGGGCGCACCCTCACCCACACCTCGGAGACCTCCAACTCCGGCTTCAAGGCACCCACCGCGCTGCTGGCGGCGGAGTTCGGGCTGATCTCCGGCGAGGACTACCAGGTCGACTTCTCCGGCAAGCACGACAACTCGATTCTCGGCGTCGCCAATCAGGACTACGAGGCGGCCACCATCGCCAATTCGGTCAAGGGACGGATGCTCGACCGCGGCGTGATCGCGGCCGATCAGCTCGAGGTGCTCTATCAGTCCGACACCTTCCCGACCACCAGCTACGGCACCGCCCACAACCTGGCGCCCGAGCTGCAGGCGGCCATTCAGGAGGCGTTCTTCAGCTACGACTGGGAGGGCTCGGCGCTGGCCGAGGAGTTCGGTCGCAACGGCGAGGCGCAGTTCATCCCCATCACCTTCCAGGAGCACTGGGCGGTGATTCGCCAGATCGACCGCGCCAACGACGTCACCTACGACTGCGGCTAAGCGCCACCGTCGCGTTGTTGCGTCCGCCGCTCGATCCTCGCCCTGCGCCCGGCTCGCCGTGCGCAGGGCGCCTGCTGTAAAGAGCGTTGTGATAAACAGTGTGAAAAACGTTGTGAAGAAGGGTGCCCCGTGCTGGAAATCACACAACTGTGCAAGACCTACGCCACCGGCGACACCGCCCTGCGCGAGGTGACGTTTCGCGTTCCCCGCGGCCAGATGGTGGGACTGATCGGCCCCTCGGGGGCAGGCAAGTCGACGCTGATTCGCTGCATCAATCGCCTGGTCGAACCCAGCGCCGGGCGGGTGCGGCTGGGCGACACCGAGCTGACCCGCCTGCACGGCCGGGGGCTGCGCCAGGCCCGCCGGCGCATCGGCATGATCTTCCAGGAGTACGCCCTGGTGGAGCGACTCACGGTGATGGAGAACGTGCTCTCCGGGCGTCTTGGCTACGTGTCGTTCTGGCGCAGCTTCACCCGGCGCTTTCCCGGCCGGGACATCGAGAACGCTTACCGCCTGCTCGACCGGGTCGGCCTGCTCGACCACGCCGACAAGCGCGCCGATGCCCTCTCCGGCGGCCAGCGCCAGCGCGTGGGCATCGCTCGGGCGCTGGCCCAGGAGCCGGAGCTGCTGCTGGTGGACGAACCCACCGCCAGTCTCGACCCGCGCACCAGCCGCCAGATCATGCGCCTGCTGCGCGAGGTGTGCGCCGAGCGTGACCTGCCGGCCATCGTCAATATCCACGATGTGCCGCTGGCGCGGCGCTTCGTGGACCGCCTGGTGGGGCTGCGCGCCGGGCGCCAGGTGTTCGACAACGCCCCGGACGCCCTCGACGAGGCCGCGCTCACCGCCATCTACGGCACCGAGGAGTGGCACACCCTGCACGCGGACGCAGACACGGACGGCGTTGAGGACGCCCCCGCCCGCGCCCGCCCGGTCGAGGTGGCGTCATGAGTGCTCCCACCGCCTATCCCAGCCGCTGGCGCCGGCCGCCGACGCTGATCCGCGACCCACGCTGGCGCTGGGCGCTGCGGGTCGGCGCGCTCGGCTATCTGGTGCTGGCGCTGGGCGCCCTCGAACTGGATGCGGCGCGCATCGCCGAAGGGCTGGAGCGCGGCGCCCACTTCCTGCGCGGCTTCCTGCAGCCCGATTTCACTAGCCGTTGGCGCGATATCCAGCAGGGGCTGATCGAAAGCCTGACCATGACCCTGACCGCCACCGTGGCCGGCATCCTGCTGTCGGTGCCGATCGGCATCGGCGCGGCGCGCAACCTGGTGGCGCGGCCGATCTACCTGGCGTGCCGGGCCATCGTCGCCCTCAGTCGCGCGCTGCAGGAAATCATCATCGCCATCTTTCTGGTGGCGATGTTCGGCTTTGGCCCCTTCGCTGGCTTCATGACCCTGACCTTCGCTTCCATCGGCTTTCTGGCCAAGCTGCTGGCCGACGCCATCGAAGAGATCGACGCCAGCCAGAGCGAGGCGATTCGCGCCACCGGCGCCAGCTGGTGGCAGCTGATCCACTACGCCGTGCAGCCCCAGGTGATGCCACGCCTGATCGGGCTCTCGCTGTATCGACTCGACATCAACTTCCGCGAAAGCGCGGTGATCGGCATCGTCGGCGCCGGCGGCATCGGCGCCACCCTCAACACCGCCATCGAGCGCTACGAGTACGACAGCGCCGGCGCCATTCTGCTGATCATCATCGCCATCGTTCTGCTGGTCGAGTACAGCTCCAGCCATGTAAGGAAGTACCTGCAATGACCGCCCGTTCCACCGCGCCACCGCGCTACCCCCAGGTCTGGACCTTTCGCCCGCCCCGCACCCGCCTCGCGCTGTGGGTCGGCTGGCTGCTGCTGGCGGTGCTGTTTCTGATCTGCTGGCGGCTGATGAACACCAACACCCTATGGTGGTTCGTCGCCGACGCGCCAAGCCAGGCCATCGACATCGGTCAGCGCATGCTGCCACCGCGACTGGCCTATCTGCCCGAGCTGCTCGTGCCGCTGTGGGACACCCTCAACATGGCCACCCTGGGTACCCTGGGCGGGGTCCTGCTGGCGGTGCCGGTGGCCTTTCTCGCCGCGCGCAACACCACACCCTCGATGCGGCTGGTACGGCCGGCGGCGCTGCTGGTGATCGTCGCCTCGCGCTCGATCAACTCGCTGATCTGGGCGCTGCTGCTGGTGGCGATCATCGGCCCGGGACTGCTGGCCGGCATTCTGGCCATCGCCCTGCGTTCGGTGGGCTTCGTGGGCAAGCTGCTCTACGAGGCCATCGAGGAGAGTGACCCGCGCCCGGTCGAGGCCATCGCCGCCACCGGCGCCGCTCGCGCCCAAGTGGTGCACTACGGCATCGTACCCCAGGTACTGCCGGCGTTCTGGGGCATCAGCGCCTTTCGCTGGGATATCAACATCCGCGAGAGCACCATCCTTGGGTTGGTGGGCGCCGGCGGCATCGGCATGAAGCTGCAGGCCTCCATCGACACCCTAGCCTGGTCTCAGGTGGCCACTCTGCTGCTGGTGATCCTGGCCACCGTGGTGGTCAGCGAGTGGCTGGCGGCACGCATCCGCCGAGCGTTGATCTAGCCCCGCGCTCGGCTTGCCCCGGTGGCCCGCGGCGGGCATCCTGCCGTTTCGTCCCCTGGTCCAGGAGCCCGCCGTGGTGTCGCTGCAGCAGGATATCCGGCGCTGTCCTCGCGTGGCCGTCTACGGCACTCTCAAGCGGGGGCAGCACAACCACCATTGGCTGGAAGCCGCCAGGCTGCTCGGCCACGACCGCCTGGGCGAGCTGACCCTGTACGACCTGGGTGCCTACCTGGGGGCCAAGCGCCGCGCCTCCAGCGGCGTGCTCGTCGAGGTCTACGTCATCGGCGTCCGGCAGCTGGCGGGCCTGGATCGTCTGGATCGCCTGGAGGATCATCGCGCCCACGTCCCGGTCACGCCCCAGCAGATCGCCGTCGACTGCGTCGAGGCCAGCGCCAGCGTCTCTCACATCCACGTGCGCGACCCCGAGACCGGCGGCATCAGCCACTCCCTGGATCACTTAGCGAGATGATGGCGCGGGTGCGCGAGGCCGATGTCGGTATCGTCATGAACATCACCGCCTGCGGCGGCGACTGGATCCCCGATGTCGAGGACCCGACCCGCAGCGGCCCAAGGAGGGCCAGCTCGACGGCGACCCATTGTTCCAGCTCTGCCTGGGCATTCCCTGGGGCGCCGAGGCCGACCCGGAGACCATGCAGGCCATGCGCAACAAGCTGCCGGAGAATGCCAACTGGGCCGCCTTCGGCATCGGCCGCCACCAGCTACCAGTAGTCGCCCAGGCAATGCTGCTCGGTGGCCACGACCAGGCGTCACCCTGCACCTTGCTCAGCTGCACCGTCTGCAGCCAGCTCGACAATGACGGCTCAGGCACCACTGCCCAGCCCTCGCGGCCATGGTGCCTCCAGCATCAGCACCTCGCCGTTGATGGAGTGGACTACCCGCTCATCCAGCACCATCTGGCCGAAGATCTCCGCCTCGATGCTGGGCTTCTTGGACAACCCCATTATCTTCATCACCGAGCGGACGTAGCGGCGGGTGAAGCTGGGGTAGTGCGATAGGTGCAAGACGTCATGGTTGCATAGTCGCTGCTTCGGCCGGCTGGCCTGCCACCACCTGCATCAGGCTATCCAGGTAATCCGAGTCCGACATAAACAGCACGTGCTTTTCACGCAGCTCTTCTGCCGTCATACCCCAGTGGCTGATGATCCACTCACGCGTAGTGCTGGAAGGTGCCAGGATGACGCTTTCCAGCTCGACGTGCTCACTTTTCAGGCGCCGCTCCACCTCCTTGATGCGCTCTCCGAATTCAATCTTCTCGTCCTTTGGCCCGGTATGGCGCAGACCATGAGGGTCTACGAAGACGATGCGCTGGCGGTCATCCTGCACTTGCCAAAGGATAAAGTCGGGATAGAAGCCACCTGCTTCAAAGAAGCCAATACCCTGCTTCACCAGGTTACGCAGCAGGTAGAGCTGTTCACCTCGTTCAGCGAGCGCCTGCTGGTTTCGCTCCAACCACCCCTTAAGGTCCTCGACGAAACAGAACTCGCTATCGTTGAGGGCAACGGGCTCAACACGGATACGGCTGTCCTTGCCCAGGTGCAGCAGCGGACTGTAGAGATGAGCATCGATTTGAATTGCGCTGACACCGCTGGCCTTGGATGAGCGATAGACTGCCTGACGCTGCTGCTCGATGGCCTCCTTCATCTGCTTGATGTCGTCGATCAGTGCCGATTCGCTGCCATCGACGATCAGCTGATACTCCTTGGTATCGGGCAGGTTGCCACGGGCATCCTCGAGCGCCACCAGTTCCAGGCGCGGCTCCAGGTAGGCGCGGCGGTGGTAGTTGAAGACTCGATCCATCAGCAGCGACAGGAGCTCCAGCGCCATGCTTTGGTAGCGCTGGAAGTTGTCGGCGTGCAGCTTCCACTGAT
>DATHXP010000453.1:0-7771 GCA_035459605.1 Halomonas sp.
ACAGCGGCAGCTCGATCTCGGGCAGCGCAATGCGCGGCCTGTCGGCGAGACTCACCTGCCTGGCCCCTTCCGCCTCGGCGGCGATGGCTGCCGGCAGCGGCGAGCGAGCGGCAATGGCGGCGTCGATGGCCTCGGCCGTCAGCGCCGGATCATCCTGCTCGGCTTCGCTGAGGGCCAGCTGCTGGCCTGGGGTCAGTGGCAAACGCACGCTCAAGCCGGCCAGGCGAGTGGGCAGCAGCCGCGCCTGCTGCCGCTCGGCCGTGAGCCCGCTGCTGAACGCCTCCCAGCGAATGCGCGTGCCGTCCGCCAGCAGCAGCTCCACATCGTTCAGGGCCAGCTTACGCAGTTCGACGGGAAACGGCAGCGCTAGGGGACCACCGGACTCGCTTTTGTGCGTCTGCGTCGGCTCGGCGGTATCCTCCCCCTCACCCAGGCGAACGCGTGCGTCTTCGGCAACCAGCCGGTCGATGCACAGCCTGCCGCTCAGCAGGCAGTCATCGGCCCAGGCCAGCTCGAGGTAGCCGAGATCGATGGCGGCCGGGCCGGCCTCGAGATGGAAATCCTTAAGCACCAGGGTCTCCAGAAGCGCTCCCTGAACCTCACCGACTTCGAGCAGGCCCAGCCGCTGCCCCTGGTCGAGCACAAAGCCCGTTCCCCAGGGCGACAGGGCAAGGCCCAGCAGCAGCAGCACAAAGCCCAGCAGAGTCAGCGGCACAGCGATAAGCAGCCGGGCCAGCGCCCAGGTCAGTCGGCGTATTCTCACGATGGCAGTCTCAGAATTCCGGGCCGATGGCGAAATGGATGCGATAGGCGTCGTCACTATCGAACGGGTGGGCGACATCGAAACGAATCGGACCGACCGGTGAAACCCAGCGCACGCCAAGGCCAGCGCCGGTATTGAGATCGTCCGGCCACCAGTCGCTAAACGCATCGCCGGTATCAACGAAACCGGCCATCCACCACTTGCCGGTTATTCGGCGCTGAGCCTCGACGCTGGCAGTGAACAGCTGCTCGCCACCGACCAGGCGGCCCTTGTCATCCTTGGGCGAAAGGCTCTCGTAGGCGTAGCCGCGCACGCTGCGATCGCCGCCGGTGAAGAAGCGCAGCGAGGGGGGAATGTCCTCGAAGTCGTCGGTGGTGATGCTGCCGACGCCGACGCGGCCCACGAAGCGGCTGTCGTCGCCAAGCATGCGGATCCATTCGCTGTCGCCGGTGATACGCAGAAACTCCGCGGCCGAGCCCCAGGCGTCGCTGGAATACTCCACGGCCAGGCGCTGGCGGTCTCCCCAGGTGGGGAAGGCGGGGTGGCGAGTGCGGGTACGCGACCAGCTGATGCCGGGGTAGAGCAGCAGCACCTGGTTGGAGACGCCGGCCTGAGTGAAATCCTCGTAGGTGCCGCGCACGTAGAGGCTCTGCTCCCAGTCGTTGTCGAACGTCCAGCGACGCGCCGCCTCCACGGTGCTCTCCAGGGTGCGGGTGTCGTCATCGTCCTGGTGGCGCAGCCCGTACTGCAGGCGATAGCTGTCGCGCAGCGGATCATCCAGCGGCATCTCGTACAGGCCGGTGAGCTGCTGCTCAGGAGCAGAGAAGTAAAGGTCATGGTTGAGACGATGCCCGTAGCGGTTGATCCAGGGCTGATTCCAGGTCAGGCGCGTGCGCGGCCCCACGTCGGTGGCATAGCCGATACCGAACTCGAACTGGTGGCGATCCGCCGGAGCCAGCACCACATCGATCGGCACGCTCGGCGGGCCCTGCTGCTGAATGCGCGTGGCGGCGCTGACCGCCTGGCCGCTCAGGCGCGGTGCCGGCGGCACGCGCTCTATGCCCTCGACGTCGAGCTCATTCCAGAACCCGAGTCCCTGCGGGAGCAGCGCCACGTCGCCCTGGTCCAGGCGCGGCCTGACGCTAATCGAGCCGAACCACCTGGTCTGGGCAAGACTCTGGCTGAGCCTGGCCACTTCGCCTGCGAGATAAGGATCGCCCGCGCTGAAGGGCACCAGATTCTCGAGGCGCTCAAGCTCGATATGGTAACCCTGAAACTCCACCCGACCAAAGCGGTAGCGCTCGCCGCTGTCCAGCCTCAGATAGAGCCGCGCACTGTGCTCCCAGGGACGGATCTCCATGCGACGGTCAAGGAAGCTCCAGTCGAAGTAGCCGCGCTGCAAGGCCAGCGAAGAGAGCTTGCTGCGCAGGGCATCGTAAGGCGCGTGCAGAAGCACGTCGCCCTCCTCTTGGGGATAGGCATCCAGCGCGCTGATAAAGGTCTTGTCCTCTGCAGCCTCCCCCTCCAGCGTAAAGTCCAGCAGCTCAATGCGTACCGGCTTGCCGGGGTCGATATCGATATCCGCCCTGTTGTCGACGATGTTGACAGCGATCTCGGGCGCATAATAACCGAAGGGACGCATGGCCTCCGCCGTCAGCCGCTGCACCTCGGCAATCAATCGCTCGGTGCGGTAGGCCGATGCCTTGAGCGGCTTGAGGTAGACCTCGATGTTGTCGGCCACTGCGTCATCGACGCCGCCAACCTTCGCCTTCATGCCCAGCGCCGACGAGAGCGGGGCCAGGCCTGCCAGCGCCAGGCTTGCCGCGGCGCCATTGAGCGCAAGCCGACGCAGAGGGTGCCGAGCCCCAAACAACTTCACGGTGCCATACCCTCCAGTCTGGCATTGATGACCAGCTGCGACTGGCGAATTTCCTTGATTTCCCGGGCCAGCTCGGCAAGCTGCTGCGCCGCCGCGCCGTCATCCGCAAAGAGGTCGGCAAGTCGTGCTTCCATGGACTCGAGGCGCGTCTCGATCGCGGCCTGCCGCTCAGGAACATCATCCAGCGCCTCGAGTCTCTCACCCAGCAGCGACAGCGCCTGCTGCTGCCCCTGCTGGCGCTCCGTCAATGCGTCCTGCCGATCGGTCAAGGCTTCGCGGCCTTCTTTTCCGGTCTGTTCAAGGGCGTCAAGCGAGGCTTGCAGCGCTGACAGGCGGCTATCGAGCGCCTCGGCCATGGACTCATCCTGGGCAGCGCTTCCGGCCTGCTGCGCGATGCGCGCCTCAACGCTTTCGAGCGCCTCGCTGAGAGACGCCAGCCGCGCCTCGACGTCTTCGCCGCGCCGCCCCTGCGCACTCTCGAATCGGTCAAACCTGGCCGCCAGCCTGGATACCTCATCATCCTGCTGCTGCTTGCCCACCTGCTCGCCATCGAGTCTGGCATGGACATTGGACAGCTCGCCGCGCAGGCGCTCCAGCTGCTCTCCCAGCTGCTGCGACTGCCACCAGCCAAGAGCCGCCAGCGCAGACAGCGCCAGCAGCAGCAGGATGCAAAGGCTCCACAGCGGCCATAGCCGCGGATGGCGCACGCGGTAAGGGCGGTGGCTCAAACTGGCTTCCGGGTCCGCCACGATGGGGCGCGCGTGGGGCGATACCGCCGTACGCTCTGCCATGACGCTCTCCTATTTGCAGGGTAAGGCAGGATAACAATGCCATCTCTGGGTGCTGCGCATGCCAGCACGATAAACCTGAGTGTCCCGATCGGAATTGGCGGGTTCCAGGTGGGGTGATATGATAGCTGGACAATCGTTACACAGCATACTGTACTGAATAGTGTAAGGTTTTTTATCTTCGCAGCGAACAGGGCTGTGAAAATTTCATCACCAGAAGCCTTGATCGCTGGCCAACCTTGGCACAACATGGGCTGCGACCCAACACCCCTGATGAGGAGAATAACCATGGCATTTGAACTGCCTGCACTACCCTATGAAAAAAATGCTCTCGAGCCGCACATCTCTGCCGAGACGCTGGAATATCACCACGGCAAGCACCACCAGGCCTATGTCAATAAGCTCAACGAGCTGATTGAAAATACCGACGACGCCAACAAGTCCCTTGAAGAGATCATCAAGTCCTCTTCCGGTGGCCTGTTCAACCAGGCGGCGCAGGTCTGGAACCACACTTTCTACTGGCACTGCCTGTCACCCAAGGGTGGCGGTGAGCCCAGCGGCGCGCTGGCCGATGCCATCAACGCCAAGTTTGGCTCCTTCGCCGAGTTCAAGGACGCCTTCAATGCCAAGGCGGCGGCCAACTTCGGCTCCGGCTGGACCTGGCTGATCAAGACCGACGACGGCGGCGTGGATATCGTCAACACCGACGATGCCGACACGCCGATTGCCCACGGCCAGACCCCGCTGCTGACCATCGATGTGTGGGAGCACGCCTACTACATCGACTACCGCAACGCGCGTCCCAAGTACCTGGAAAACGTCTGGAGCCTGCTGAACTGGGAGTTCGTCGCCAAGAACTTCGCCTAAGCGCACGGCTCCAAAGCGCGACACAAGCCTCGCCGCTGCGGCGAGGCTTTTTTGTCATGGATCGGCGCGCCTGCCAATGCCTCGATAGTGCAGGCCCATGCTTGCCACATGCGCCGGATCGTAGATATTGCGCCCGTCGAGCAGGAGCCTGCCCTTCAAGGCGCCGGCCAGCGCCGGCCAGTCGGGATTCCAGTAGTTCTTCCATTCGGTCACCAGCATCAGCGCATCGGCGCCCGCCAGCGCCTCGAAGGGATCGCCTGCGTAGAGCGTCAGCAGCGGGTGCTCACCCAGTCGCTCCCGCAGCACCGGCACCGCCGCCGGATCATGCAGCTGCACGCGAACGCCCTGGGCCCAGAGCGCATCGAGCAGGGTCAGCACCGGCGCGTGGTCGACACGCGCCGTCTCCGGCTTGAAAGCAGCCCCCCAGATCGCCACCACGCGCCCATCCAGACAGCCCTGATAGTGGCTCCACAGCTTGCGGAACAGGGTTTCCTTCTTCTGCTCGTTGATATCCAGCACGCGATCCAGCAGCGCCGAGTGGCGGCCTGCGAACGTCTGCACGTCGGCCAGTCGCATCAAATCCCGGGAGAAGCTCGGGCCGCCAAAGCCGCAGCCGGGATAGAGATATTCATAGCCGATGCGAGTGTCGGCACCCATGCCCTGGCGCACGTGCTCCACATCGACGCCCAGGCTATCGGCGAGCCCGGCGATCTCGTTCATATAGCTGATGCGCGTTGCCAGCATGCCGTTGATGGCCAGCTTGGTCAGCTCAGCGGCGCGGCGCGGCATGCGCTGAAACACATCGCTGCGGCGATTGAAGGCGCGCAGCAGTTCGCGCACCAGCGCCTCGGCGTCATCGTGATCGCAGCCCAGCAGCCAGCGCGAGGGCCGGGTAAAGGAGTCCCAGGCGCGGCCCTCTTCAAGCAGGTCGGGCAGCGTCACGGCGTGGCCGCGGCCTTCCAGCATGGCTTCGAGCCGCTCGGTCTCGCCTACCGGGAAGGTGGAGTTGTTGACCAGCACCGCGCGATCGCTGAGCAGCCCCGCAGCGTCGCGCACCGCCTCGGCCGCCTCGCTGCGCTGCTCGGGCGACAGCGCCAGCCACAGCACATCATATTCGGCGGTGGCGGCGTCACTACCGCCCTCCAGCCGTAGATGGCGGCTGGCCATGGCTTCCCGCAGGCGCGCCATCAGCAGCGGCTCGCGATTCAGCCAGCTGCTTGACGCCAGCTGCTGCCAGTCGTTGTCGGCCAGGGGACGCCAGGTCACACGATGGCCCACCCAGGCCAGGGCCGCCGCGGCCGTGGCGGTGGCCAGTTCGCTGCCGTAGATCAGGATTTGCATGCGTTAGTCCTCGGCGGCGTAGCGCTTGAGCAGGCCACGAAACGCTTTGCCGTAGCGCGGATGGTGCTTTCCATAGGCAAGTATCGCCTCCAGGTAGCCCAGCTGATGGCCGCAGTCGTGGGTGTGGCCGCTCATGCGCCAGGCGTCGACGCCCTCCCGCTGGCGCAGCGTTTCGATGGCATCGGTCAATTGGATCTCGCCGCCGGCGCCGGGCGGCGTCTCGGCCAGCAGCTCGAAGATACGCCCGGGCAGCACATAGCGGCCAATGACCGCCAGCCGGGACGGCGCCGCATCCGCGGCGGGCTTTTCCACCACGCCATCCAGCGCACAGGACGCGCCCGGCTCGGGCGCCGCGCCTCGGGGCGCCACGATGCCGTACTTGCTAACGTCTTCGGCGGCCACCTGCTCCACCATCAGCTGGGCGCGCCCGGTGGCGTCAAAGGATTCGATCATGCCGGCCAGATCGTTGCGCGGCTGGCCGCGATTATCCACCAGCACATCGGGCAGCAGCACCGCAAAGGGGGTGTCATCGCCGATGACCGGGCGGGCGCAGAGCACCGCGTGGCCCAGGCCCAGCGGCTCGGGCTGGCGCACGCTGATGATGCTGACCGAATCCGGCACGATGGAGTGCAGCTCATCCAGCAGCTCATGCTTGCCCTTGGCCTGGAGACTGGCTTCCAGCTCGAAGTGCTTGTCGAAATGGTTCTCGATGGCGCTCTTGGTACCATGGGTTACCAGCACGATATCGCGAATACCCGCCGCCACCGCTTCCTCGACCACATACTGAACGATCGGCCGATCCACTATGGTGATCATTTCCTTGGGAATCGCCTTGGAGGCAGGCAGGCAGCGGGTGCCGAAACCGGCGACGGGCAGTACGGCCTTGCGAATCATGGATCGTCCTTCTGGTTTACAGTGTCGGCTCCGGCCCGCTGGCGGTTGACGCGGGCGTTCAACGGGAGCAAGCCAGAGCGGTAGCGGTTAGAATGGGCACATGATACCGAACGCGAGCGACCATGCCATACCGGCGCCGCCGAGAAACACACGGAGAAAGACCATGACCACAACGTCGCCATCGGCCAGCAACGTCGACCACGCCGAAATTGCCAAGTTCGAAGCGCTAGCCGACCGCTGGTGGGATCCTGACGGCGAATTCAAGCCGCTGCATCAGATCAACCCGCTGCGCCTGGACTTTATCGATGCCCGGAGCGGCCTGGCAGGTCGTCGCGTGCTGGACGTGGGCTGCGGCGGCGGCATCCTGTCGGAGTCCATGGCCCATCGCGGCGCTGTGGTCACCGGCATCGACATGGGCGAGGCGCCCCTTGAGGTTGCCCGGCTGCACGCCGAACAGGCCGGCGTTGAAGTGGAGTATCGCCGCATCAGCGTCGAAGAGATGGCCGAGGCCCACGCCGGCGAGTTCGACGTGGTCACCTGCCTGGAAATGCTCGAGCATGTGCCGGACCCCGCCTCCGCGGTGCGGGCCTGCGCGCAGCTGGTCAAGCCCGGCGGCCAGGTGTTCTTCTCCACCATCAACCGCAACCCCAAGGCCTACGCCCTGGCGGTGATCGGCGCGGAATACGTGCTGGGCATGCTGCCCAGAGGCACCCACGACTACCAGCGCTTCATCCGCCCGTCCGAGCTTGCCGGCTGGTGCCGCGACGCCGGCCTGGAGGTTCGCGAGCAGAGCGGGCTGACCTACCAGCCGCTGATCCGACGCTTTCGCCTGTCGGCGCGTGACGTGTCGGTCAACTATCTGATGCACTGTCGCCGGGAGGTGAAATGATGGCTTTTCCTGCTGCGCTGCTGTTCGATCTCGATGGCACCCTGGTCGATACCGCACCGGATCTGGCCCGCGCCACCAATGCGCTGCGCCATCATCACGGCCTGGCGGAGCTCGACTACGCAACCATTCGCGCCCAGGTCTCCAATGGCGGCAATGCGCTGGTAACGCTGGCGCTGGGGATCGACGCCGAGCACCCCGAGCACGCGGCGGCCAGAAGCTTCCTGCTGGACACCTACGGCGAGTCCGTTGCCGTGCACAGCCGGCTGTTCCCGAGCCTGGACAGCCTGCTCGACGCCTGGCAGGCAGCCGACCGGCCCTGGGGCATCGTGACCAACAAGCCGCGCCGCTAC
>DATHXP010000454.1:0-9832 GCA_035459605.1 Halomonas sp.
GCGACCTGCCGCGGGACAAGATCGCCGGTGTGCTTGAGGACGTGGCAAGCGCCGCCGCAGGCCAGTGAGGTCTGGGCAGGGAAACCCTGAGGGGCCATCAGGGCCTGTCGTCGTCCTGGTCGGGGTCATGTTCCGGGCCGAAGCGTCTGCCGGCTTCATGGAGCAGCGTGAACTGCCTGTCGCACTCGCGGCAGGCGCCGCACAGGGATAGGTGCAGCCGCAGGGATAGCCGTTCCTGAAAGGTGAGAGGGCGATCCTGCTTGAGGGACATCAAGCGGGTCGCCTCCTTGCACATCATCATGGCGCTTTCTCCTCAAGCCAGCCCTTCCCGATGCAGGCTCGGAGTCGTAGCCGGGCGCGATGCAGTATCACCCAGCAGTTGTTCTCCTTGATGCCCAGCTCCCGGCAGATCTCCTCGGTGGAAAGCCCCATCAGCTCGCGCAGGGAAAACACCCGGGCGGCGTTGTCCGGCAGGGCGATCATGCAGGCATCGAAGACCTGCCAGAAGAGCTCACTCTCGAAGGCCGCTTCGGGCTCTCCCCAGCTCGAGGGGCGAGCGTCTACCCGCCAGCGGCCGTTCTGCTGGAACTGCCGGTCGATGGCGTCGTCGTCACCCTCATCCTCGAGCGGCTGCCAGCGTCCGTGACGCTTCTGGGCCCGCATGGCGTCGAGGATCTTGTACTTGAGGATGCCGAATACCCAGGTCTCGTAGCCGGATCGTCCGGCGAAACTTTCGCTCTTTTCAATGGCGGACATCATGGCTTCCTGAACGGCATCTTCGGCCTGGTTTCGATCACGCAAGTGCATGAGGGCGAAGGATACGAGGCGCGGCCTGACAGCCGTAAGCCGCTGTAGCCTATCTTCTTTCTCGTTCATCGATGAGTCCTTGTTGCCTGTGCTGATGCGCGGCCCGGATTCAGAAAAGTCTAGCAGCTGGTTATCAGTCAGGGGGCAGGCTCTCCGTAGTGGGTCGCCGCAGCCGAGGTTTCCTTGCCAGGTGAGTGAGAGAATAAGCCGTGAATAACGTCGAGGGACTTGCTGGGCTTTTCTTGTAAAGAATGCTGGATTTTCGATACACAACAGCAAGACTCCAGGATGACAGGGGGGCCGTGATATTCCCCTATGCAAACGATGCCTGGCACGCCTATGGCAGGAGTCTTTCCGCTATTAAAGCAGCAATACGCCGCCTGTTGTGGTAACAACCCACTCGACAAGGAGTCTCGTTCATGAGCAATGCAAAGAGCCGGCACATCGCCGTGATCGGCAGCGGCGGCGCGGCCATGGCGGCCGCCCTGAAGGCGGCCGAGCGCGGTGCCCGCATCACCCTGATCGAACGCGGCACGCTCGGCGGCACCTGCGTCAATGTCGGCTGTGTGCCCTCGAAGATCATGATTCGCGCCGCGTATATTGCGCACCTGCGCAGGGGGAGCCCCTTTGACGCGGGGGTGAGCGCCCAGGCCCCGGTGGTGGATCGGGCGAAGCTGCTCCGGCAACAGCAGGCGCGTGTCGAAGAGCTGCGTGAGGCCAAGTACCAGCGGATTCTACGCGACCATCCGGCCGTCACGGTCCTGAGCGGCGAGGCCCGGTTCAGCGATGCGAGTCACCTGACGGTCAGGCTAAAGGAGGGCGGCGAACAGACGGTCCGCTTTGATCGCGCCTTTATCGGCACCGGCGCCCGCCCGGCAGAGCCGCCGGTGCCGGGGCTGGCCGGGACGCCGTACCTGACCTCCACCAGCGCGCTGGCGCTGGACAGCGTCCCCGAACGGCTGGCTGTGATCGGCGCCGGCTTCGTCGCCCTGGAGCTGGCCCAGGCGTTCGCCCGACTGGGTAGCCGGGTCACGGTGCTGGCCCGCAGCCGCCTGCTCTCCCACGAAGACCCGGCGGTGGGAGATGCGGTGGAAGCAGCGTTTCGCCGCGAGGGTATCGAGGTGCTCAAGCAGACACGGGCAAGCCTCGTGAGCTACGCCGGCAATGCGTTCGAGCTGGACACCGGCGCCGGGATCTTGCGGGCCGATCAGCTGCTGGTGGCCAGCGGACGGACGCCCAACACCGAGGCGCTGAACCTGGAGGGCATCGGTGTGGAAACCGTGCGCGGCGCGATCCGGGTGGATGAGCAGCTGCAAACCACGGTAGCGGGCCTCTATGCCGCCGGTGACTGTACCAATCAGCCGCAGTTCGTCTATGTCGCCGCCGCCGGGGGCAGCCGGGCGGCTGTCAACATGACGGGAGGCAAGGCCACCCTGGATCTCGGCGCCATGCCGGCCGTGATGTTTAGCGATCCCCAGGTGGCCACCGTCGGCCTGACGGAAGCCGAGGCCGTCGAACAGGGCCTCAGCGTCGAGGCCCGCGTGCTCGACCTGGAGAACGTGCCGCGTGCGCTGGTCAATTTCGATACCCATGGCTTTATCAAGATGGTGGCCGAGCGCGACACCGGGCGGCTGCTGGGCGTGCAGGCGGTGGCAGGAGAGGCTGGAGAGCTGATCCAGACGGCGGTGATGGCGTTACGGGCAGGCATGACGGTGCAGGCCATCGGCGACGAGTTATTCTCCTACCTCACCATGGCAGAAGGCCTCAGGCTCTGCGCCCAGACCTTCACCAAGGACGTGATGCAGCTGTCCTGCTGCGCGGGATGAGATACCCCGGAATAATGGGGCCGGGGCGCCCGGTCATCGATCCCGGCCGCCTGCCCCCGTGGTCAGGTCGAGATGATCCGCCAGCCGCTCAAGGTCCTCGGGCCGATCCACATCCCAGAGTCGGGCGGGGCAGGCCAGCCGCCAGCCCAGCTCATCGGCGCGATCGCGCGTCTGTGCCATGACGCGGCTCGTGCCCCAGTCGATGGCAGCGAAGAGGCGGCGGTCGGCTCGCCGGACCCCCACCAGCGCATAGCCGCCGTCCTCGGCCGGCAAAAAGACGGCGTCGGCCTCTGTCAGGGCAGCCTGGCAGCGCCTGAGCAGGGCCGGGGTGAGCGCCGGGCAGTCGCTGCCGATCAGGAGTCCCGGCGCGTCCATGGCCTGCAGGGCACGGTACATGCGCTCCCCCAGGTCGCCCTCGGGCTGGGCGCGAAGCCCGATGCCGTACCGGGCGGCCAGCTCCCGGAACAGTGGATGGGCATGATCCAGCGCGGTCCACAGGGTGATGCACTGCGGCGAGGTCGCCGCGAGGGCAATATCCACCGCATGGCGCAGCAGCCGCTCGTGGAGCCGGCTGGCGCCCCCGGCGCCCAGGGCCGGGATCAGGCGCGTCTTGACCTTGCCCGGTATCGGTGCCTTGGCGAGTATCGCCAGGGGCAGCTCATCGCGGGCGTCAGCGCACATGGCGATACTCCCTTGCCAGGCTCTCCGCTGACTCGCCCCGCCAGTAGCGCCAGCGCAACTGCCACATCAGCAGCAGGGTCCGCCAGGCGCCGTTGCGCTCCCAGCGCCGTCCCGAGGTCGTCACCCTGGCGCGCAGACAGGCCGGCGGCGAGAGTCGCTTGAGTCGCCGCGACATCTCGATGTCCTCCATCAGCGGCTGATCGGGAAAGCCGCCCGCGGCCTCGAAGGCCTCGCGGGTCATGAACAGCCCCTGGTCGCCGGTGGCGATTCCCGTCAGCCGGGAGCGCAGGTTCATGGCGCGGGCGATGACCGGCAGCAGCGGATGTCGCCCCTCCAGCCGCACGTCGAAGCGGCCCCAAGCGCACTGGCCCGACAGGGCCGATTCGATCGACAGATCGGCGCCCGCGGGGAGTCGCGTGTCGGCATGCAGGAACAGCAGGTGTCGGCCGCGGGCCTCGCGTGCCCCGGCATTCATCTGCCGGGACCGGCCGGGCGCTCGGACGATCACCTTTGATGCCAGGGGGCGTGCCCGAGCCGCCGTATCGTCGCGGCTGCCCCCGTCCACGACCAGCACCTCCACGCCGCCGGCCTGCCACGCCCGCAGCGCGGTCAGCTGCGTCTCGATGGTGGCCGCCTCGTTCAGGGTCGGGATGATGATGCTGAGCCTCGGCGTGTCCGGCATGCCGACAATCCTCTAAGGGCGCGCAGCGGTGCGGTGAAGATCCGGTCGGGTCATCCACTGCGGCCCTGCAGTGTAGCGGTGGCGCCAGTGCTATTTAGCGCTTCTCGGGCAGCTCTCCGGGGGTGCGATACTCTATCTCCTGGTTCTGGCGCTCCTGCTCGGTCAGGGTCTCGTCCTCGGCGGGCACGCCCCAGACGGTCTCCCTGCTGCCATCCGGCCAGGTATAGGTGGTGCACCCGGACATCAGCAGGACGGATGACAAGACGAGCAGGGCGGCAGCCAGGCTGCGGCGATGGGTCGGTGGCATGTGCATTTTTCCTTGGGGCGTATATTCAAGAGTAGGGCAGGCAGTTAGCTATCGCTATTTACTGCGATGAGTCGCGGTGGCGAAAGTGCTCGTCAAGCTCGGGGTCGTCGCGGCACAGCCGCTCGCTGGGTCCGTCCGGCACGGGGTCGATGCCGCCCTGGCAGCCGGGATGGCAGCGCACAATGCGCTTCAGCGCGAGCCAGCCGCCGCGCCAGGGGCCGTGCACCTGGAGGGCTTCCACAGCGTAATGCGAACAGCTCGGCCAGTAGCGGCAGCGCGGGCCGAGCAGCGGACTGATCAGCCACTGATAGAGTCGGATCAGTCCGATAAGCAGCGCGGCAATGGCGCGTCTTAGCCAGCGAATGGGGCGCCGGTACCAGGCCGTCATGGGGGCGTCATCCGCCGCCGTAGAGCTCGGCAGGGTCGATCAGCGGGGCGCTGGTAATGCAGGCGCCGCTGCTGTCGAGCCCGACATAGAAGCAGCTGCGTCGTCCGCTGTGGCAGGCGGGGCCGGTCTGGTTCACCTGCAGCAGCAGAGTATCGCCGTCGCAGTCCAGCGCGGCGCTGATCAGCAGCTGCTGCTGGCCCGAGGTCTCGCCCTTGCGCCAGGGCCTGCTGCGCGAGCGCGACCAGTAACAGACGCGCCCCGTGCTCAGCGTTTCTTCCAGTGTTGCGCGGCTCATCCAGGCCAGCATCAGCACTTCGCCGCTGTCGTGCTGCTGGGCGATGACGGGAATCAGCCCCTCGGCATTGAAGCCGACGGCATCGAGGGTGTCGTCGAGCGGGTAGCTGTCGCCCGGCGATGCGCTTTCCAGCGCCTTGAAGCTTAGTGTCATGGTAGCGATTCGCAAAACCTCAGGAAGCGGGTGTCTGGCACGGGCCGCAGCGGCCAAGCAGCTCGATGGTTTGACGCTGAATATCAAAGCCCAGCTGCTGGGCATGCTGTCCCAGCTGGCGATGAATATCGTCCAGGTGCAGCTCTTCGACGCGGCCGCAATCGCGACAGATCAGCAGCTGGAAACCGTGAGCATGTGCGGGGCAGGGGCAGGCCACGTAGGCGTTAAGCGATTCGATACGATGCACCAGCCCCTGCTCGATAAGAAAGTCCAGGGCGCGATAGACCGTGGGCGGGCGCGCCGAGGCGTGCTCGGCAGCCAGCCGTTCCAGAAGGTCGTAGGCCTTCAGGCCGCTGCGGGCGTCGGCAATAATCTGCAGCACCCGCTGGCGAATGGGGGTGAAGCGCACGCCGCGCTCGCGGCACTGGCGCAGCGCCTGCTCCATCAAGGCTTGGGAGTCGATCACAGCGATCACGCGCTCAGGTGAATAAGCGTTTCATTCTACGCGCGGGGCCGGCGATGAGCCAGCCGCGGCGCTTGGGCTTCTGGGCGTTGAGAGCAGGGCGTTTCAGGAGCAGGAAGGTGTCGAGCGAAGTGTTTCTGGCAGAAGGCGACTCGCTCCTGCGGCCCGATGCCTTCCGGCTGCCGTTCGACCAGATCCAGCCGCGGGCGCAGCCCTTCGCCGTTGGCCATCTGGATGGCAAGCCCCGGCCTGGCGTTGAGCTCAAGCAGCATGGGGCCGTGGTCGCGATCCAGCACCATGTCGGCCCCCAGATAGCCAAGGCCGGTCATCTCGTAGCAGCTGGCGGCAAGGTTGAGCAGCGTTTGCCAGTTCTCGATATGCAGACTGGCCAGCTCGTGGCCGGTATCGGGATGGTTTTTGATCGCCCGGTCAAACTGCACGCCGCGCAGAGCGCGCCCGGTGGCGATATCAATCCCCACGCCAACCGCGCCCTGGTGCAGGTTGGCCTTGCCGTCCGAGGCGGCGGTGGACAGGCGGACCATGGCCATCACCGGGTAGCCCTTGAATACGATGACCCGAATATCAGGCACGCCTTCGTAGGTATATTTATCGAAGCGCTCATCGAAGTTGATCAGCGCTTCGATCAGCGCCACGTCGGGCGAGCCCCCCAGCGAATAGAGTCCGGAGAGAATGTTCGACGTGTGCCGCTCGATGTCCCTGTGGGTGAGCGCCTGGCCGCTGGGCTTGAAGTAGCGATCGCCGTTGACGCCATCAATGACCAGAATGCCCTTGCCGCCGCTGCCCTTGGCCGGCTTGATCACGAAACCCTGGTGTCCCTGCAGCATCTCGCGAATACGCTTGATCCCGAACTGCGTGGTCACGGTGCCGATCAGCGCCGGGGTGGCGATGCCATGCTCCTGAGCCATCAGCTTGGTCTTGAGCTTGTCATCCACCAGCGGGTAGAGCCGGCGCGAGTTATAGCGTCCAATATAGCGGATATTGCGCCGGTTCATGCCAATGATGCCCTTGGCACGCAGGCGCTCGGGGGTCGTCCACATGGCTCAGTCCTCGGTCACCGGCGTGAAGCGCCGCAGCTCCAGCAGGCGATACCCCGTGTAGTTGCCGAGCATCAGTATCAGCCCCATTAAAATTGGCTGTACGCCGAGGAAATTGAAGGTGATATGGCGAATCAGCGGGTTGTTCATGGCCAGGTAGGCCAGAACCGCGGTGAGCAGGCTGCCGCCGCCCTGAATCAGCACTTCCTTGGGACCCTCTTCTTCCCACAGGATCGACATCCGCTCGATGGTCCAGGAGAGGATGATCATCGGGAAGAAGGTGATCTGCAGGCCGGCATTCAGCCCAAAGCGATAGGCCAGCACCGAGAACAGCGAGATGATCGCGATCACCGTGATGATCACCGCCGTCACCCGCGCCACCAGCAGCAGATTCAGGTAGGAAAGGTAGTTGCGAATGACCAGACCGACGGCGACCACCAGCAGAAAGCCGATCAGGCCGGTCACCAGCGAGGTCTGGATAAATGCCAGCGCAATCAGCACCGGCATGAAGGTGCCGGAGGTCTTGATCCCGATCAGCACCCGCAGCAGTACCACCACCAGCGCGCCAACCGGCAGCAGCAGGATGGTCTGGAAAAGCGCCTGCTCCTCCAGCGGCAGACTGTGGATCGAGAAATTGAGCAGGGTGTCTGAAGCCGCCGCCTGCTGCACACGCACCGCCGCGGTGGCCGGCTGGTTGCGCGACAGCATGGAAAAGCTCACCCGGGAACGCGTTCCCCCCTCAACCTCCAGGACCGATTGCCCATCGGTTTCCCACAGCAGCAGATTGTCGGGCTTGCCCATGGCGCCGCTGTCAGGATGAAACAGCACCTGTCTGTCGTCCTGGTACACCTGTATCCAGCTCGACAGCGGCTGTCGGCGACGGCCATTTTCAAGCGACAGGGCGCTGACCTCGCGGGCGGCGACGCCGGCCTGGTTGAGCAGCCGGACCAGCAGAGGAACACGCTCGAACTGAGTCAGCAGCAGGCGCGTGTTCTCGCGCAGGCGATCCTCGTCGAAGTCGCGAATGAGTTCGCGTGCGAAGCTGATGTCATCGGCACTGCGCGACCAGGCACGCTGAATGACCTCGGCGGCAGCGGTGTCGTAGGGGGGTTCCCAGGCCACGCTATTTACCGGCTGGGGCGGCGGCTTATCGAGGCCTTGGGCCTGGGGGGCAACCATGAACTGGGCGCTGTAAAAAAGCTGCTGGCTCCCGGCTGCCTCGCGGCTGGTCCACTGGGCGCGACGGCCGCGTTCGTCATCGGCAAAGTGCAGGCCGTAGCCGGGCGATGCCGTGTGCTCGCTGAGCAATCGATAGCCGTCCTGGGTAGAGGGCAGGGCCAGATCAACGCTGACGGGGCCACCGCTGGCCACAAAGTTGACCTGGGCCTCGATTACCCAGACCTGGCGCTGCTCGCCTGGCGTCCAGGGCACTTCAAATTCGATGTGGCGATGCACACTCATGCCGATGCCAGCCGCAAACAGCAGGGCGACGACCAGGTAGAAGGGCAGTCGTGACATGGGGTGTCCTTTAAGACGGGTGAATCAGTCGTTGCCGCCGGCCTCGGCCGGGGTGCTATCGGTATCGGACGAGTTGGGCGATCTTGGCGGCGCTGCAAACGTCGGCTTCTCGTGAACATGCTGCCGGGCCACATCGACCACGGCGATATCCAGCAGGAACCGGCGTCCAAGCAGGACCGGATATTCCAGATGCGTGCGGTCATTGAGCGTAAATTCAACGTGCTGGCGTATCGGGCCCAGCGTCATCAGCTGTCGAATGACCGGCCGCGACGCCTCACCGCTGGCCTGAATGATCTTGACCCGGCGCACGACCGGCGCTTCGATCCAGCTGTCGCGCACGGCTGTAACGGCCTCGTCGCCATCGTTCAAGCCGAGCTTGAAACGCACCCAGTCTTCACCGTCACGCTCAAACGGCGTGATATCGCGAGCGCTCAGCGATGACGTCTTGGCCCCGGTATCGATACGCGCTTCGAGAAAGGTGCCAACGCTTGGCAAGCCGATCCACTCGCTGCTGCCCAGAACCGTCTTGTCGCCTTGCGGATCCAGCCGGGGCGGGCAGTCGACGTCATCGCTGGCCGCCGCTTGACCTTGGCTGCCCAGCTGGGCCACATCGGCGCGAAGCTGTCGCAGCAGGCTGCCGACCTCACGCACGTCCGCCGAGAGCGCCTGCTGCCGGTGCAGCTGCTGGTCGAGACGGGCCTGCTGCCCGGTCACGCAGCTGGTGGTGACCGCGCCTTCCAGCCGATCGATGCGCGCCTGGAACTCGGCGCTGGTGACGGGCGGTGGCGGGGGTTCGCTCTCGGCTAGCAGGGCGCAGCCGCCCAGTAGCGACAGCCCGATCAGTGCTACCAGGCATGAATAGCGATTCAGCATATGACCCCTGCTTGTTTGACACGTCGTCGAAACCTGACCCAGCGCAATATCAGCCTGTTCAAGGTGCCACGATGATAAGGAGCGAATCTGGCGCTGTCCATGGCCAGTCTGGCGATGCCCATTGCGCATTGCCCTTAGCAGATACTCGTGGCGGCAATCGCAATCCTGTTTAGTCTCGTCACTCTCGTAACACTTAACATAATATACATTACACGAACTCTTACCTATACATCATCAAACCTGGCTTCACTACCGACGCAAACGCCCCCAGCTCCGTGAACTGAGGGCGTTGGCGTCAGCTATCTGTTCTTTCCGTTTTTTTGCAGAATCACTCGACCGGCGCGTAGGAGCCGTCATCGCGATGCACTTCCTTGCCGGTCAGGCCCGGCGTGAACACGCAGGCCAGATGCATGGTCTTGTGCGCGCGCAGCAGGTGTTCATCGTGCTGGTCGAGAATATAGATATCGCCCGGCTTGATCGGCCAGATCTTGCCGTCGGCCAGGGTCTCGACCTCGCCTTCACCTTCCATGCAGTACACCGCCTCAAAGTGGTGCTTGTAATGAATGTGGGTCTCGGTACCTTCGAAGATACGGGTGATGTGGAACGAGCAGTTGCCGCCATCGTCGGCCAGCAGCAGGCGCGTGCTGTCCCAGTTGCCGTTTTCCGCCTTGACCAGGCGGTCTGTCTGGCGTGCTTCTTCAAGATTGCGAACGATCATGAGGTGCTCCGGTTTCGGGTAAGTCGCCGATTGAAACAGGCGTTCGCGGCGCCGGCCGCGAACGCA
>DATHXP010000455.1:0-9226 GCA_035459605.1 Halomonas sp.
CGCGCCGACAGCCACTCCCAGGCCAGCACGCCAAAGCGCCCGACCTCATCGATGAAGAGCAGCCAGGAGCGCCCGGTAAACAGGGGCGCGCCGCACAGGATGGCCGCCAGCGCCAGCAGCGAGGTGCCGCCGTCGCCTATCCGGGGCAAGAGCGCAGCTGTCAGACCTTCGCCAAGCACGCCGCCGCTTCCATAGAGCAGGCTGCTTTCGGACGAGGAAAAATGCAGCGCCCCGAAAATGGTGGTTCCCATCAGCAGCAGCGCAAGGCCGGTGCAGCGCAGCGCTAGCGACAGGGCATTCCACTCCAGGCGCACCTGACCCGCGCGACTCAGCCACCAGGCCGAGAAGCCGAAAAAGCCGGGCCACCACAGCGCACTGGCACCGAAAAGCGAATACAGCACGTCCGCAAGCCAGGCCCCGAAGGCGCCCATCCAGTTGCCGACCTCGCCGTCGGGGCCGGTGTGCGACCAGCCGGGATCGGCGGCGTCATAGCTGAACATTGCCAGCAGCAGGAACACACAGATCGCCAGCAGCGCGATGATCACGCCTTCACGCAACGACCCCTGCAGACGCAGCCCGAAGCGCTTGGCACGCTCTCTGGCCGTCCGGGTTCGCCCCGTCGGTGTGGACTTGTCAGCGGCAGTCAAACAGCCATCCCCTTGCGCCCTCGGGCGTCACCAGATCATATCGACGCATTATCATACCGAGCCTGCCCGCTCCATCACAGTGGCCCGCGACTTGAGCCGCGTGTTCGCCGGCGGCAGACTAGACCGCCTTCCCTCTTCCGGAGAGCGCACATGCTGCCTTGGCTACCCCCATATCCGCTCTATTTTCCGCCCGTCCAGGAGGCACTGGAGACACCGGATGGCCTGCTGGCGGCCGGCGGCGACCTGCGCCCCGAGCGCCTGCTGCTGGCCTACCGCAGCGGCATCTTTCCGTGGTACAGCGACGATCAGCCGCTGCTGTGGTGGAGCCCTGACCCGCGCATGGTGCTGTTCCCCGAAGAAATTCGCGTTCGCCGCAGCCTGGCCAAGCGCATTCGCCACGGCGGCTTTCAGCTCACCGCCAACCAGGCCTTTGATGAGGTGGTGGAGGCTTGCGCCGCCCCCCGAGCAGACCGGCCCGGCACCTGGATCACCGATGACATGCGCAACGCCTACCGTCAGCTGCATCGGCTGGGCGCCGCTCAGTCGCTTGAGGTCTGGCAGCAGGGGCGCTTGGCAGGCGGCCTTTACGGCATCGCCATGGGGCCGGTGTTTTTCGGCGAATCGATGTTCTCACGCGTCTCCGACGCCTCCAAGGTGGCGCTGGTCTGCCTGGCGCGAAGCATGGCCGCGGGCCAGGGTCGCCTGATTGACTGTCAGATGCATACGCCGCACCTGGCGAGCCTCGGCGCCCGCGATATCGCCCGGGATACTTTCATCGGCTATCTTGATAAGTGGCTGCAGGCGCCCGCCGGCCGCGAGCATTCGCTGTGGGTAGCAGCGCCCACCTGGCGCTTCGAACCATCCTGGGCCGCACCCTGACAGCCCCCAGGCGGAACACAGCCAAGAGGAGAAGGTCGACTTGAGCAGCGACGCACCCAACCAGCCGATTCGCGACCTGCGTTTCTTCGTGACGGTTCCACACGCCTGCAGCTATCTGAAGGATCGCCAGGCATCCACGCTGTTTCTCGACCCGCAGGAAACACCGGGGGCCGGCGTTTATGACACCCTGGCACTGCTGGGTTTCAGGCGCAGCGGTCGCCATCTTTACCGCCCCCACTGCGACGGCTGCAGCGCCTGCATCTCGGCGCGCATTCCCGTCGCAGCATTTCGCCCCAGCCGCTCGCAGCGCAAGACCATGCGCCGCAACGCCGACCTGACGCTGAAGATCCTTCCTGCCGGCTTCAACAGCGAGCACTACCGACTATACGCGCATTACATTCGCACGCGCCACGCCGATGGCGACATGTTTCCTCCCAGCGTCGAGCAGTATCGCACCTTCCTGACCCTCGAACAGAACTATGCCCAGCTGCTGGAAATGCGCCTGAATGATCGCCTGATGGCGGTGTGCGCCTTTGATCGGCTGCAGAACGGCCTTTCGGCCATCTATACCTTCTTCGACCCGGCGCAGGCTCTTGATCGGCGCTCTCTGGGCACCTTCGCCGTGCTGAGTCTGATCGCCCACGCCCAGCATCTGGGCCTCCCCCACCTGTATCTCGGCTACTGGATCCGCGAGTGCCAGAAGATGGCGTACAAGCAAAACTTCCGTCCGCTGGAGCTGCTCGACGGACGCCACTGGCGCCCGCTGATTCCGCTTTCCTGAGCTTGTCGGCGCGTCTGTCAATGCGCTTTCTTTGCCTTGCCGCGCGGCATACGGCACAATATCGCGCTATTCTGACGGCATGGTGAGGAGTCCTGAACGCCACCGGGCCGCCGCCAGACAGATGCAACCAACAGCGAGGAAATGCCACATATGGCACGCGAAGACCATATTGAAATGGAAGGCGTTGTCGTCGATACGCTGCCCAACACCACATTCCGGGTCGAACTGGAAAACGGTCACGTGGTGACCGCGCATATCTCCGGCAAGATGCGCAAGAACTACATCCGCATTCTCACCGGCGACAAGGTCAAGGTCGAACTGACCCCCTATGATCTGACCAAGGGCCGTATCGTCTACCGCTCCCGCTAGGCTATGCCGAGGTTCGGCACGTCGTTTTCGACACGCTGATCGCGACGAGAAGCGCCCCGCCATCGGGCAGGGCGTAGCTTTCCATAGCGATCTCAAACCATCGTGACCTCAGACGAGCGCCCGGCGGCTGAGATTGCTCAAGGCGCGTCGGCCAGCTCCGACTCGGACTCCAGGCGCAGCTCGCCGTTCTCGATGGTGACATGCACCAGGCCGCCGTGTTCGGAAAGCTTCCCAAACAGGATCATCTCGGCCAGCGGCTTCTTGAGCTTCTCCTGTATCAGCCTTGCCAAGGGCCTTGCGCCCATCTCGGGATCGTAGCCGTGATCGGCCAGCCAGCCCCGCGCCGCGTCGTCCACGTCCAGCTGCACCCGTTTTTCATCCAGCTGCGCCTGCAGCTCGACCAGGAACTTGTCGACCACGCTGCGCACCACCGACGGCGGCAGCGAATCGAACTGGATGATGCCGTCCAGCCGGTTGCGGAACTCCGGCGTGAACGTCTTGCGAATGACCTCCATGACGTCGGTCGAGTGATCCTGGGTCTGAAAGCCGATGGAGCGCCGCGTGGCCTTCTCGACCCCGGCATTGGAGGTCATGATCAGGATCACGTGGCGGAAATCCGCCTCGCGGCCGTTGTTGTCGGTCAGCCGGCCGTGGTCCATGACCTGCAGCAGCAGGTTGAAGACTTCCGGGTGCGCCTTCTCGATCTCGTCGAGCAGCAGCACGCAGTGGGGCTGCTTGGTGATGGCCTCGGTCAGCAGACCGCCCTGGTCATAGCCCACGTAGCCCGGAGGCGCCCCGATCAGCCGCGAGACGGTATGGCGCTCCATGTACTCGGACATGTCAAAGCGCACCAGCTCGATGCCCATGACCCGGGACAGCTGACGCGCCACCTCGGTCTTGCCAACGCCGGTGGGGCCGGCAAACAGGAAGCTGCCCACCGGCTTGTCCGGCGACTTGAGGCCCGCGCGCGACAGCTTGATGGCCGCCGACAGGTTGTCGATGGCCTCGTCCTGGCCGAACACCAGCATCTTCAGGTCGCGATCAATATTGGCCAGCAGCTTGCGATCGGAGGTCGTGACGCTCTTCGGCGGAATTCTTGCAATCGACGCCACCACGGCCTCCACCTGCTCCACGTCGATGGTGTCAACGCGCACCTCCGGCGGCAGCAGGCGCTGGTGGGCGCCGGCTTCATCGATTACATCGATCGCCTTGTCGGGCAGGTGCCGATCGTTGATGTAGCGATCGGACAGCCGAGCGGCGCTCTCCAGCGACTTGTCGGTATACTTCAGCTGGTGATGCTCCTCGAAGCGCGAGCGCAGCCCCCTGAGGATCTGCACGGTGTCTTCCACCGACGGTGCCGGCACGTCGACTTTCTGAAAACGACGGGCCAGCGCGCGGTCCTTCTCGAAGATGCCGCGAAACTCCTGGTAGGTGGTGGAGCCGATGCAGCGCAGCTCGCCGGACGACAGCAGCGGCTTGAGCAGGTTGGACGCATCCATGACCCCGCCCGAGGCCGCGCCGGCGCCAATCACGGTGTGAATTTCATCGATGAACAGCACCGCGCTGGGCTGCTTGCGTATCTCGGCAAGCAGACTCTTGAGACGCTTCTCGAAATCGCCGCGGTACTTGGTGCCGGCCAGCAGTGCACCCATGTCCAGCGAGTAGACCACGGCGTCACCGATCACCTCGGGAACATCCTCCTCGACGATGCGCTTGGCCAGCCCTTCGGCGATGGCCGTCTTGCCAACGCCGGCCTCCCCCACCAGCAGGGGATTGTTCTTGCGCCGCCGGGCCAGAATCTGCACCACGCGCTCGATTTCATGGGCACGCCCGATCAGCGGATCGATCTTGCCCAGCCGCGCCTGCTCGTTAAGGTTGGTCGCAAAGTTGGTCAACGGATCACCTGCGCTCTCGCCACCGGCCTCCTCGGCGTCCTCGGCTTCCTGATGGCCGATCTGCGAGCCGCTATCGTGGCCGGACACCTTGGAGATGCCGTGGGCGATGTAGTTGACCGCATCGACCCGCGCCACGTTCTGCTGCTTCAGAAAATAGACCGCCTGGCTTTCCTGCTCGGAGAAAATGGCCACCAGCACGTTGGCACCGGTGACTTCGCTCTTGCCCGATGACTGCACGTGAAAGACAGCGCGCTGCAGCACGCGCTGAAAACCCAGCGTCGGCTGCGTCTCCCGCTCGGTCTGATCCTCGGGGATCAGCGGCGTCGTGGAATTGATAAAATCCTGCAGATCGGTCCTCAGCTTATCGAGGTTCGCCCCGCAGGCCCTCAGCACCCCTGACGCCGAGGCGTTGTCCAGCAGCGCCAGCAGCAGGTGCTCCACGGTCATGAACTCATGGCGCTTGGAGCGTGCCACGGTAAATGCCGTGTTCAGGGTCACTTCAAGTTCTTTGCTTAGCATGGCAGTCCCCTTCTCGCCGTCCAGGACGTGCGTTGGACCCGTCTCGGTCCGGTTTCATCAACATCGGGCACAAGCGCCAAGGTTGCAAGTTCAGCCGCCAACGCTTGGCGCTGCTTTAATTCTTGGACCCTCACGGGGTCAGTCGGTTGCTTCAACATCACACAGCAGCGGGTGCTCACAGGCCCGCGCATACTCGTTGACCTGATAGCTCTTGGTTTCGGCAATGTCGCGAGTAAAGACTCCGCAGGTTCCCTTGCCCTGAGTATGCACGGCAAGCATGATTTGAACCGCTTTCTCACTGTCCATGTTGAAGAAGGTTCTCAACACCTCCACAACAAACTCCATTGGGGTGAAATCGTCATTAAGCAAGACCACCCTGTACATGGGCGGCTTTGCCAGTGTCGGTTCGGCGGGAAGAACGGCCAGGTTGCCCTCTTCATCCTCGCTGGGTCGCGCCGGGCGGGTCATGCCGACGCCTGATGATAAAAGCGGGAACCTGCCTGTCCTCCCACTCAGAGTTCTTGTCATAAGTTCCACTTTAATTGAAGCTTGAAAGATCTGACGCATGGCTTTGACACGCGATCCTGATGCACAAGGCGTCTGCCGTTCAGTATCGTTTGACGCTGCTCGAGGCACAAGGTTCAAGGCCGGGCCGCGCCCGCGTGAAGGCATTCCGACTTGGCGAAAAAGCCCTCGTCCGCTTAGCGAACGAGGGCCTCTATCTATCAGGACACGCTTACATGCTTACATGTTGTCGGCGACGGCCTGTCCAAACTCGGAGCACTTGAGCAGCTTGGCATCCTCCATCTGACGATGGAAGTCATAGGTGACTTCGCCCTTGGAGATCGCCTTTTCCATGCCCTTGATGACCAGGTCGGCCGCCTCGATCCAGCCCATGTGACGCAGCATCATCTCGGCGGAGAGGATCAGCGACCCCGGATTGACCTTGTCCTGACCGGCATATTTCGGCGCGGTGCCGTGGGTCGCCTCGAACATGGCCACGCTGTCGGACAGGTTGGCGCCCGGTGCGATACCGATACCGCCCACCTCGGCCGCCAGGGCATCGGAGATGTAGTCGCCGTTGAGGTTCAGGGTAGCGATGACGTCGTACTCGGCCGGACGCAGCAGGATCTGCTGCAGCATGGCATCGGCGATCACGTCCTTGATCACGATATCCTTGCCGGTCTTGGGGTTCTTCATGGTCATCCAGGGGCCGCCGTCGAGCAGCTCGGCACCGAACTCGTCCTTGGCCAGCTCGTAGCCCCAGTCCTTGAAGGCCCCCTCGGTGAACTTCATGATGTTGCCCTTGTGCACCAGGGTCACCGACTCGCGGTCGTTGTCGATGGCGTACTGCAGGGCCTGACGCACCAGGCGCTTGGTGCCCTCCTCGGAGACCGGCTTGATGCCGATACCGCACTGCTGGGGGAAGCGGATGTTGGTGACGCCCATCTCCTCGCGCAGGAACTTGATGACCTTGTCGGCCTCGGGCGAACCCGCCTGCCATTCGATGCCGGCGTAGATGTCCTCGGAGTTCTCACGGAAGATCACCGTATCCACATCCTGGGGACGCTTGACCGGGCTCGGCACGCCGGTGAACCAGCGCACCGGGCGCTGACAGACGTAGAGGTCGAGCTTCTGGCGCAGCGCCACGTTCAGCGAGCGAATGCCGCCGCCCACCGGCGTGGTCAGCGGCCCCTTAATGGAAACCACGTAGTCCTTGACCGCTTCGAGAGTCTCCTCGGGCAGCCAGGTGTCGCCGTCGTAGACCTGAGTGGCCTTCTCACCGGCGTAAACCTCCATCCAGTGGATCTTGCGCTCGCCGCTATAGGCCTTCTGGACAGCAGCATCGATGGCAATCTTCATCGCCGGCGTCACATCGGCGCCGATGCCGTCGCCCTCGATGAACGGAATGATCGGATCATTCGGCACGTTCAGCGTGTTATCGGCGTTGACGGTAATCTTGGTGCCGTCTGCGGGAACGACAATTTTCTGAAACCCCATGGAGAACTCCCCTGTCTGATCTATCAGTGGAGCGGCGAGTATAGCATTTACGCACCCCCCCAGAGTAGGCTTGCAGGAGTGACTGTCGACAATCTTTGGACTAATAGGCGACGCTGCAACATGCTTCATTTTCCCTGCCGGTGGGCGTCCCCATGAGCGATCTCTACCTTCTTCACAAGCCCTATCGCATGCTCTCCCAGTTCACCGACAGCCGCAGCGCAGCTGGCCGGCGGCGCGCCACCCTTGCCGATATCATCGCGGTGCCCGGCATCTATCCGGCCGGTCGCCTCGACTACGACTCAGAAGGGTTGCTGCTGCTCAGCGACGACGGCGAGCTGATTCACCGCATCGCCCACCCGCGCTTCAAGCAGCCCAAGACCTACCGGGTACAGGTCGAGGGCACCCCCGACGAGGCGGCCCTGGAAGCGCTGCGCCAGGGCGTGACGCTGAAAGACGGGCTCACCCGCCCGGCGCGGGTAAAGCGCCTTCAGACCGGCGGCCTTGCCGAACGCGACCCGCCGCTGGACACCAGGCGCCACCCGCTGACCAGCTGGCTGGAGCTGGCCATCAGCGAAGGCCGCAACCGGCAGGTGCGGCGGATGACGGCACACGTCGGCCACCCGACGCTGCGCCTGGTGCGCGTGGCGATCGGACCCTGGCGGCTGGACGGCCTGGCGCCGGGTCAGTGGCGTCGAGAAAAGCTTCACGCACCCGCCATATCTCGCCACAAAAGACGCCCAGGCCGATCACAGAGGAGACGCCCATGACACGCTGGCAACCCTATGTCACCGCCGCCACCGTGGTAGAACGCGCCGGCTGCTTCCTGATGGTGGAAGAGGCTGACGGCCAGCATGGCACCCTGTTCAACCAGCCCGCCGGGCACCTGGAGCCCGGAGAGCGAATCCGCGACGGCGCCCTGCGCGAGGTGCGCGAGGAGACCGCCTGGCAGGTGGGTATTACCGACTACCTGGGGCTTTACGTGTACAATGCACCCGACGGCAAGACCTTTCACAGCCACGGCTTTTTTGGCATGGCACTTGCCCATCTTGGCAGCGAGCTGGACCCGTCAATCCGGGCGGTACACTGGCTGACGCTGGAAGAAGTCGAGCAGCTCGCGCGCGAACAGCGGCTGCGCAGCCCGCTGGTCATGCGCCGCATTCGCGATGCTATGGCCGGCAAGTTCTACCCGATGGACGTGGTTCACGAGCGCTGAAGGCATTTCACCGGCCGCAGGCTTCGAGCTTATCGCGCTTGTCAGGTATAATTTGTCCTCATTTACGACCCACCCACACCGAGAGCGCCATGACCGCCACCCACGGCAAAGTCATCGTCGGCATGTCCGGCGGTGTCGACTCCTCCGTCTCCGCCCTGCTGCTGCTGGAGCAGGGCTACGCGGTGGAAGGCCTGTTCATGAAAAACTGGGACGAGGACGACGGCAGCGAATACTGCACGGCCAAGGATGACCTGGCCGACGCCCAGGCCGTGTGCGACAAACTCGGTATCCCGCTGCACACCGCCAACTTCGCGGCCGAGTATTGGGACAACGTGTTCGAGCACTTCCTGGCCGAGTACCGCGCCGGGCGCACGCCGAACCCCGACATCCTGTGCAACCGCGAGATCAAGTTCAAGGTGTTTCTGGAGTACGCCGAGCTGCTTGGCGCCGAGAAGATCGCCACGGGCCACTATGTTCGCCAGGGCATTCGCGACGGTCGACCGCGGTTGCTCAAGGGGCTCGACGCCAACAAGGATCAGAGCTACTTCCTTTATGCCGTGCCCGAGGCGGCCATCGCCCGCACCCTGTTCCCGCTGGGCGAGCTCGAAAAGTCCGAGGTGCGCGCCATCGCCGAGCGCCACGGGCTGGCAACGGCCAGAAAAAAAGATTCGACGGGGATCTGCTTTATCGGCGAGCGCCGCTTCAGCGACTTCCTCAAGCGATACCTGCCGGCCCAGCCCGGCGCCATCGAAACGCCCCAAGGCGATGTCATCGGCGAGCACATGGGGCTGATGTACTACACCCTGGGCCAGCGCCAGGGCCTGGGCATCGGCGGGCTGGCCGACTACCCGGAAGAGCCCTGGTACGTGGCCGCCAAGGACCTTGAGCGCAACGTGCTGATCGCCGTGCAGGGCAAGCACCA
>DATHXP010000456.1:0-2377 GCA_035459605.1 Halomonas sp.
GCCAGCGCGTATGGAACAGCTGCTCCGCCAGGCGATATTCAAGGCGAGTGAACAGTGACGATGCCTGCTGCATAGCAAACAACCCCGCGTTCTGAAAGCCATCGCATTCCCGCACCCCTGCGCGCGCGAGGCTTGTTGTGAAGATGAAAGGTGCCCCCGGATCCCGTCAGGGCAAATGCGGAGGCAAGCATACGCCCCGGCGGCAGGGGACTCAAGCCCTCGGAATTTGTCACCGATCAAAGCGCTGGCTACCATACTTGTCGCGTCGTCACTACATTTATCCTTCAGCAAGGAGGAACCCATGCAGACCCGCCCGCTCGGCACGACCGGCATCGAGGTCAGCCGCCTGTGCCTTGGCACCATGACCTTCGGCGAGCAGAACAGCGAAGCCGAGGCGCATGAACAGCTTGACCGCGCGGTGTCCTTCGGCATCGACTTCATCGATACCGCCGAGATGTATCCGGTGCCGCCCATGGGCGAGACGCAGGGCCGCACCGAGGCCTATATCGGCAGCTGGCTGCGCAGGCGCGGCGTGCGCGACGACGTCATCATCGCCAGCAAAGTGACCGGCCCCGGCGTGGAGCACATCCGCGGCGGCACGCGGCTGAGCCGAGAGCAGATTCACCGGGCCGCCGACGCCAGCCTCAAGCGCCTCAGCAGCGATTATATCGATCTGTACCAGCTGCACTGGCCCGAGCGCAGCACCAACTTCTTCGGTCAGCTCGGCTATACCCACGACGAGGACGACAGCAGCGACGACGCCATCGCCCTGGAAGAAAGCCTCGCTGCCATGCAGGAGCTGGTGGAAGCCGGCAAGATCCGCGCCGTGGGCCTGTCCAACGAGACGCCCTGGGGGGTGATGCAGGCGCTGCGCCTGTCCGAGACCCTGGGGCTGGCGCGCGTGGCTTCCATTCAGAACCCCTACAGCCTGCTCAACCGCAGCTTCGAGGTCGGCCTGGCCGAAATCGCCCACCGCGAAGAGGTAGGGCTGCTGGCCTACTCGCCGCTGGCCTTTGGCGTGCTGTCCGGCAAGTACCTCGACGGCGCTCGTCCCGAGGGCGCGCGCCTGACGCTGTACGAGCGCTTCCAGCGCTACACCGGCCCGCAGGCCGAGGCGGCCGTCCGCGCCTATGTCGAGATCGCCCGCCGCCACGAGCTCGACCCGGCCCAGATGGCGCTCGCCTTCGTCAACTCGCGCTCCTTTCTGACCAGCAACATCATTGCCGCCACCTGCCTCGACCAGCTGGAGAGCAACCTGGCCAGCGAGTCGCTGCGCCTGAGCAGCGAGGTGCTCGACGAGATCGACGCCGTCCATCACCGCTTCACCAATCCCTGCCCCTGATATACTCCAGGGCCGATTTTCAGGCACTGATTATTACAAGCACAGGAGCGCCCCATGCTGAGCGTGATTTCGCCGGCCAAGAAGCTGGACTTCGACACCCCTGCCACCACCTCGCAGGTCACCCAGCCCGATTTTCTCGACCGCAGCCAGGCGCTGATCGAGATCCTACGCGACTTTTCACCCCGGCAGATCAGCGAGCTGATGAAGGTGAGCGACCGTATCGCCGGGCTCAACGCCGCCCGCTTTGCCGAATGGCAGCGGCCCTTCACCGCCGACAACGCCAAGCCCGCGGCCCAGGCCTTCCAGGGAGACGTCTACGTGGGACTCGACGCCGAGCGCTTCGACGACGACGACAACGCCTACGCCCAGCGCCACCTGCGCATCCTGTCGGGTCTGTACGGCCTGCTGCGCCCGCTGGACCTGATTCAGCCCTACCGCCTGGAAATGGGCACCAGGCTGGCCAACCCCAGAGGCGCCGACCTTTACGCCTACTGGAAGGACGAGCTGACCGCGGCACTTGCCGGCGCCATCGACGCCAGCGGCAGCCAGGTGCTGGTCAACCTGGCCTCCAATGAATACTTCAAGGCGGTCGATGCCAAGCGTCTCGACGCCCGGATCATCAGGCCGGTGTTCAAGGACGAAAAGAACGGCCAGTACAAGATCATCAGCTTCTATGCCAAGAAGGCCCGCGGGCTGATGGCACGCTGGATCATCCGCGAGCGCATCAACAGCCCCGAGGCGCTGAGCGGCTTCGACGTGGCCGGCTACCGCTTCTCGGCCAGCGAGTCGTCGGACGATACGCCGGTGTTTCGTCGCGCCGAGCAGGATCGCTGAGCAGATACTCTGCTCACGATCAACCGCAGCCGCCTGCTGCTATTAACCCGGCAAGCATTTATGTCGGGTTAATAGCGGTACAGGGAGGTACCGCCGCCGGTCGAAGACCGGCGCGAGACAGCGCAGTACCAGCAGATTCACACATCTGCGGCCGTGTTGCGCTGGCGATAATCAAAGAGGTCAGAATGACCTGTTTGATTG